>NZ_JAJPRF010000018.1 GCF_021206925.1 Rhodoflexus caldus
CATCAGCGGTCGCCGTATGAACGAAACCATTGACCTGAGCCACATGGCGGGCGGCGTATATCTGCTGCAAATCCGTCAGGCAGACGGCCAAGTTTGGACGGAGAAATTAGTGAAGCAGTAAGCTGAGTTTTGAGTAAAACTAACCCCGACGGGACATTGAGTCCTGTCGGGTTTTTTTTATTGCGATGCATCAAGCGGCAGGCTTTAAAATACCCCTTTGATTTTGGGACGGGCACTTGCTTTCATATGTCCACTTATTCCTTCACCCATGGAAACACCCTTGTTTCCGTATCGCTTACTATTTGCAGCAGATACAGACCTGCGGGTAAATGCGCAACCGATAACTGCACGCCCCTGTCAACGGTTTTGGGCTGTGCGCCGTAAACTATTGCTCCTTTGACATCCGTTATTTGCACATAAGCATTGCGCAGTAACTTGTCCGAATGAATGTGCAATATATCCCGTGCAGGATTAGGATAAACCCGCAGTTCAGCAATGGCAGGTGCTGTTTCGGCATCTTCTAAGGAAGTTACAATACGCTGCCCTGTTTCGTAGAGGATGAATCCCGCTGCATTACTGATTCTCAGGCGATAAGCAGCTTGCAGGCGTTGCGTACCCGTAACATCCTCAAAAATAAACTGACGATTGGCAGGCAGACTGATTTCGCCCGAAACAGCCCTGAAAGGTGCACCTGCATTGTCGGAACGCTCCACAACAAAGCGCAAATTAGCCACGCGCTCAAAAGGATGGCAGTCGTATGACCATGCAATTTCTGTGGCACGGCGAGTGCTGATGCGCCTCATCACAACCTCATTGGGTGCAAATGGCAAGGTAAGTTGTTGCAGGTTGCTCCATTCCGACACGGAACGCGGTGCTGCCAATGCCCGCACCCGCACCTGATATTCGCGATTGGCTTCTAAACCATTGAAGGTAAGAGTTGTTCCCGTTACGCTTGTTTCGCGCAGCACGGTGGCAAAATTATTGACAGAGAGTTGTACTTCGTAGCTTTGTGCATCCGTTACGGCATCCCACAACAAATCAAAGCCTGTAGCTGTTACATTTTCGGTTCGCAGCCTTGCGGGGGTGCTAAGGATGCTGACCCGCTGTGCCTCCGAAGGGCGAGAAAGTATATTCTGCCCCGCTGCTGTTGCCAGCACCCGCACGCGGTAGAAATATACGCCACCCGATACAGGCAAATCTACCGTTGCCTCTGTGCTGTTGCTGACCGTGCGCGGATAGCCGGGTAAAAGACTTGTAAAGCCTTCATTAGCAGCTACTTCCAGCCTGTAAACACTTGCCTGTACAGAGGCCGTCCATACAGCCGTAAAGCGGCGCGGAGCTATGTCGGGCGAAGGAGCAGTAAATACGGGCAGGGGCAAAGTAATGGCAACAACCGAATTGCTCCACGCCGAACTGCCACCTTCGTTGCCTGCGCTAATGCGTACCATATGACGTTGCAACGACGGCAAACCTGTAAGCGTGGTATTATTGGTTGCTTCAAGGGTTCGGACAACTGTACCGTTGACTTCTACGCGGTAACTTGTTGCGCCCTCTACTGCCTGCCAGCGAACGGCAAAACCGCTTTCGGTAGTATCGCTGATTTGGATGCCGGAAGGAACGGCAGGCGGCAAGACAAAGGAAATCACCGACGAATAAGCTGACTCTCCGCGGTCGTGAAGGGCTTTCACCCGCGCAAAGTGGCGCATTCCGGACTGCCCGTTGAATACCGCACGCAGGTCTGTTGTCTGCCGAATTCGTGCATTGCTGAAATTGCTGTTAGTAGTCAATTCTACAAGGTAGGCAACAGGTTGCCGCGCCGACGGCGATGCGTTCCATGCCAGTGCAATTTCCATCGGATTGTTGCTGTTTTCTCTGCGCAAAGCCAAGGGAACGGCTGGCGGCAAAAAGGCGGCTATTACGTTGCTGTTTGCCGAAACGCCGCGTGCATTTCTGCTGCGCACCCGATAAAAATAGGTTTGCGCAGGGTTGTTCACACCAACCATGTGCTCTAACCCATTCACCGAAATATCGGCTTGTATCATGCGACTGAAAGCAGAATCGCTTGCTACATCCAATCGGTAAGTATCTGCTCCGCGAACAGCTTCCCAACGTGCCAAAAAACCATTCGGACTTACATTGGCAGGGGCAATTGCTACGGGCGCAGGCGGTACTACCTCAACGGTTACGACATTGGAATACTCCGAAAACAGATTGCCTGCGCGAACACGCAAACGATAAAAGTAAACAGGCGCTAAGGGTAGCCCCGAAATGGGCAGTGAATCCTGATTGTTTACCTGTGCCCTACGCAAAATGTCGGAAAATTTATCATCGCGTGCAATTTCCACCTCCATAAAAGCATCGGTAAGGGAATAATTTTCCCATCGAGCGGTAAATCTTTCCGGTGCAACAGATGTGGCTTCCAGCGCAACAGGTGCTCTGAGCAGCGTCCGCAGTGAGATGACATTGGAATATTCGGAAAATAAGATACCAAAAACACCACGCACCCGATAGAAATACACCGTGTTTTCATTCAGTCCCGTTACATTGATTTGTGTAGTGGTAGCAATTAAACGGCCGACGATTTGCGTGAATGCCGAATCGCGTGCAACTTCCAGTTCATAGCGCTCTGCCCCTGCCGCAAAATTCCACTTTGCCAGAAAATGGCTGCTTGTGATATTTGCAGCGGGCAAGGCTGTGGGCGTAGCAGGCGGTAAAACAACCCGCACCACATTGGAATAGGCAGACATGCCGGACGTATTAATGGCACGCAAGCGATAGAAAAACACCCTTGAAAAGTTTGTTTGGGCAATATTGTTCAGTGCCAAAGCAAATCCGCTTACTTGTCCGCTGAATGCAAGGCTTGAAAAATCTTCGCGCACCGAAACTTCCAGCAGGTAATTGACTGTTCCTGCCGACTGCCAGCGGGCAGTGAAGCCTTGCGCAGTAACGGGTTCGGCAGGCAATGCGACAGGCGCACCGGGCAGGGTCATCCGCTGCAATAGCGCACCCGCATTGCCGTAGTTAATACTACAGGGCGTTTCGTTGTATTCAAATACAGCTATGTGATAGCGTGTATTAGGCATAAGATGAGTTACCACAACGCTATTACCCGTCCCATTGAAAACCACCCTGCCCCTCCCGTTATTAATGGTATCTGCCAGAGTAAAATTGGCATTGGCAAGATATACCACGTTGTCAAAAGCGGCATTATTGGCAACAGCCGTATTTGGACGCAACACAACGAGCCGTTTTTGCCCATTGCCGTTTGTCCATGAAAGTGAGAGAGTAGTCGTTGTAGTAGCAGTTACCGTCATATCACTTGCCGGAACGGTGGGCTGTGCAGCAGCAGACAAAACAGGATTGCCCGTAAAACTGCCAAAGGTCAGCACACCCGCAGCGCAGTTATTAATTGCCCCGTTGTTGGCAATTGCACCTGTTGCTACCACGCGCCCCTGCGCATGAATGGTCAGGTTAGCCGCTGCATTGACCGCAAGTTGGCTTGCCAGCAGATTCCCCTGCAATTGCGTGTTGTAATCTCCCGCAATAATCGCTTCGGTGTTGGCAGTCGGTCTGCCGTTTGTCCATGCCATACCGTTCCATGTGGTCGTACAAGCAGCAGGCGCAGCAGCAAAACCTCTGATGTCCGCACCCGAAGGCACACGGGCAAATCCGCCTGCCAGTGTGCCGTGATTGGCGGCAATAGTGGCATCGTTAATGGCGCTGCCGCTTACCTCATCAAAATTCCAATACGCCATCAGGTTACATTCCTGACCTGTGAGGATGCGGTTAAAATTGGCTGTGATTTCGGCTTGCGATAAAACCCTGTTCCAGATGCGCACTTCATCCATTGCACCCGTAAACGGATAAGCAAGGTCAGCAAATGTGCCGATGCGCAAGTTATTGGCGACTTCCGACAGTGCTACGCCGTTGTCGGGATCAGCTGCATCGTTGGTTTGCAATACGCCATTGACGTAAAAATTGACCGTCTGCGTAGCCGCATTAACCGTTACGGCTACATGCTGCCAAACATTTGGATTGATAGCATTGGGCAGTGTATAAACCGATTTGCCCTTGCTTTCAAAAACTAAGCGATTGTCGTTTGCCGTATTGCTGAGTGAATTGATGTAAAATGCGAAACCATTGTTTCCCGTACCTGTCAATTTATTGGCTATCAGCGTATTGATTGCGCCGCTGCCTATGGCGGGGTTATTCGGATTTACCCACGCTTCAATGGTTACTTCGCGGTCTATGCGCAGTGGAATCGGGCTGCCGAGGTCAGCATTTATACCTGCCATGCGGTTCATGCTCACCGCGCCCGAAGGTGTGGCAACAGCACGCAGGTCAAAAGCAAAAGTACTGATGCAACTATTGTTGGCAATGTTCAGCGTCGCCGTGCTGGTCAGCGAACCGATGGTAGGTTGTGCGCGAACATCTACGCTCAGGCTTGTACCGGGCGCGATATTGACAGGAAAAACAGGTGGAGCAGGCAGCGTAAAATTAGCCGCATTTGTACCCGTAAAGGTGATACTATTGACGGTCAGCATGGATGTTCCCGTGTTGCTGATGTTAAAACTGCGTGTAATAGTATTACCCAACGCAACCGTACCCATGTCTGTAAAATTGGCAGTACTGAAAGTCGTACTTCCATTGCTGATAAGATTACCGTTACCCTTTGCCGATACGGTTGCCACCTCTATGGAATTGCCTGTACAAAGTGGCTGCGTAGAAGCCACTCAGTTGGAAGTATTGCCCGAAAGTGTAAAATTATTCAGCGTGCCTATGTTGCAACTTGCCAAGTCGTTAAGTGTATTGAACGCCGCATTATTGCCGCCCGCTACGCCCTGATTGAAGCGATAATAAGCCACTAAGCCCGTTTGCGGCAAATTGATTTCACTGTTCAGGTTAGCGTTAATTTCGGCAGATGTGCGTACCGTATTCCAAATGCGCACTTCGTCAATTTCACCCCTGAAATATTCGTTCGGATAAAGCGGGTCGTTTGACCAACTGATGGTCAGCGGCGCGTTGCTTAAAGCGGTATTGAAGCCGTTGGCAGTCGCGCCGATGGAAACACCGTTCACATAGCATGTGGCAGAACTACCGCTTTCCACTACCGCGATGTGATACCATGTACCCTGTACAAAAGCAAAGGGGCGCACCTGATACGAAATGTCGTTCCAAATGCCAATACCGGAAAGGTTGTCTTCTACATGCACGCTGAATCGGGTGGCAGCAAATCCGTTGCGGTAGCCCAGCACACAGGGATTTTGCCCGTTAGAACCCGGTGTCCAATTAGGGCGCATCCAGAATTCAATCGTGCCGTCCACCAAATCAAACGCGGGCGAGTAAGGGAAGGTAACAAAGTTGTTCGTGCCGTTGAAATTGAGCGCATTTGGCGGGGTGTGTCCATGCAATTTTCAGGCTTTGCCCCACCCACGCAGGGCTGCCCGTAACCATGCCCGTCCATTCTGCTGTGCTCAGTTTCTCTTTGGCTATTTCTTTGCCGTCAGGGGCGGTCAGGCGGAAGTTCACACCGTTGAGCGCATTGCCCGTTTGGTCGTTGAAACGAATCACAAGTTTGCGCTTGTATTCCAGCAAGGTTTCCTCAATCTGCCAGTCGGGGGAAATTTTAGCAACCACTTTCACGTTTTTGCTTTCCAACCCTTCCTTAGCAAAGGAAATTTCCTTGTGTGTGCGTTCAGAAGTGTTTTCTATGGTAAACCTGCCCTGCTTGTCGGTAGTAGCCGATTTGTTTTCGCAGCTTACCTTCACGCCTTCAATAGGTTCATCGTTCTGATTTACCACCACGCCGCGCAGCGTAATCAAAGGGTTGCGAGTCAATTGTGCATCTACTACATAAGTTGTCTGAAACTGCGCGAATATGCCCGCTTTGGTTTCCATAGACCAGCCATCGCGGAAAAATACAATTTTCCCCAATTTGCGGTCGGCAGGTAATTCTTTAACGGCATATTCGCCGTTGCCGTCGGTGGTCAGGCTTTTATGAATTGTAGTGTTGTCGGCTTGGTAAATATCAACCGTTACATTGGCTAAGGCTTCGTTGTTATTATCGGTTACTTTGCCTGCAAGGCTGCTGTTGCGTGTCAGCATCGTCAGGTCGGCTTGGGTACTTTCTTGTCCTGCCAAAAGCACTACGGCACTATGCGCCATTGCATAACCGTTTTTCTGCGCCACTACTACGTACTTATCCGTTTCCAGCCCTTCTTTGTTGATGGTAATGCCGCTGATTTCACAGTTGCCGTTTGCATCGGTATTCACTTCCCTGCTTACAGGATTTGTCTTGTTTCCGTACAAAAGCTCATCTATATCTTTCTGCGTATAAATGGCCACTTTCACGCCTGCAATGGCATCACCTGAGTTCCTGTCGGTAATTTTCCCTTTGATGCTTGCCGTGAGCGGTGTGAGTTCTATATCGCTTTTGGCAGTAATTTCAGGACGCACATTAACGGTGCGCGAGGTAAAAGGTTTGTACTGCGTTTCGTTGATTTTCAATACGTAGTCGGCAGCATCTACGTCAAAAAAAAATTTACCTGCCTCATCGGTCATGCCCGAAGCCAATGCGCGGCTTTGGTCGCGGCTGCTGAATGCCTCAACAACGACACGCTGTATGCCGCGTCGGGTCTGCGCATCGCTAACAATGCCTTCTATTTTGCCCGGTCGCGGCGCTAAGTAATACGAATAGCCGCTAATCACGAAAGCACCTGCGGGTACTTGCACATTGATTTGCTCTGCTTTGCCGTCAAAATAGTCTTTGGCCTTTGCTGTTACGCTGATAACCTGTCCATCTTCTATATCAATAGAAAATTTGCCTGACCCGTCGGTCGTAACTTCCACTGTTTTGGGATTTTGTTCGGTGTAAGGCACTTGTACCTGCCGCGTTTTCTGCACAGTTGTAGGCGGGGTCATGTAGTAGTATACTTAACCCTGTTAAGCGCGTGGCTGTAACCACCCGTCCTTCGCGACGCAGACGTTCTGCCACCGTAACTGCTTCGCCGAGGCTTACTCTGACACTTTCATTGATGCGCCTGCCCGGTACTGTTTCGGCGTAGGTTTCCGTTACGTTGCGGTACTTTACTTCCGATGTAGCATAGGCAATGGTTACCGTTGCATCAGGAATGAGTCTTGACTTGGTAACAAGGTCTTTTACTGTACCTGTAAAACGAATTTTGCCTTGCTCCAAGGGCTTTTCGGCAAGTAATTCTTCGTCTTTTTTCTGTTTGTCGGCAGTGGTGAGCGGCGCTACGCTGAACAGGAATGGCACGGCGCGTCCTTCGGGTTCACCGATGGGTTTGTCCTCTTCATCTAAGGCCTGTACATTCCACACATACCTGCCTTCGGAGCGGGGTAATTCGTAGGCTGCCCCCCATATCCACTGTGTTTGGTTGATAATTATTTCGTCCACATAGGGCACATTGGTACGGAAAGCAATTTCGGGGGATTGGTCGCCGATGACCTCAAAAACCTGCAAACGGTATTTCACAACGCCACGCGGTTTGGGCGTTACACCGTTCCAGCGCAAAACAGGGCGCGTATTGGCGCGTTCTTCCGAACGGTCGGGCGGATAAATCAGTACAGGCGGCTGAAAGGCAACTAAATTGGCATTGCGGCAAACGGGCGCGCCAATGAGCGTATTTTGGGTGCGGATGTCCACCAAATCCACGCATATTTCGTAGTTGTCTTCGGGAATAAAACCGCTGCGGAATCGGTCTAAGAGCGTCCGATTAGGTACGCGATAGGCTGCGGGGTTATTTTGCGGCAGTACACTTGCCAAATCAAACACCTGACTGCCGCGGGTGATTTCAATTGGTTGCTGCTGTTCGGCAATGGTTTCGGCTAACAACGTGCCGTCGCCACCGTAGAGTTTAACACTCAACACGCCTTCGTAGGTGTTGATAAGTAGGGTTGATAACTGTTACCAGCACGCGGTTTTTGCGGAACTGCCCTACCCAATCGGCGGTTTTGCCACTTGCCTGCCACCAACAACGGCAACCTGCATGTTGAGTTGTGCCGATAAGGGCACCAAAATCAGGAAAGCCAAGGCAAGCAACCGCTTACATAGATATATCTGACTGTCGTACATGATTGCTTTTATTTATTGCGTTTTTTGCAGGGTCATCTGATACACGGGGATGTTCTTGTCCAACTCTTCGGGTACTTGCCAACGCAGCCGAATGGCATCAGCCGAAGAGCGAATTTCACCCAACAGTTCTACTTCGCTTGGCTGCGGGCTTTGCGGGTCAAATACCAGCCTGCGCCCCGGGCGTACTTCCCAGTTGCCGCTGTTGGTGCTTGAAAAAAAATTCGGTTTATCGCTGTCGGTCAGGATGCGCGTCCTGCCGAAGCCGCGCATTTCGTAGGTCGTAGGATTGGCACCGCTACTGTTGAAAACTACTTGCAGATTGGCAAGTGCCTGTGGGGCAACAGGTGTGCCGCCTTCGCGTTGCAGCGCCACTACGCGCCATACCTTGCCGCCGTTGCTCAATATTTCCACCGGCGTTAGGTCTTCCATATCGTCGCACGCTGCCGACAAGAGAAGCAGGCAGCAAGGCAACCATCGTTTGATATGCGTTTTCATATGTTTTTGCTATTTGAAAGTATAGGTCAATGAACTGCGCAGCAGCGTTTCCGTAAAGCGAACCCCGGGCTGTTCGGCACCGAAGCGAAACAAGTTGATATGCCCCCCTGTATCCAACATCAGTTTTTTCATGATGCTATACCGATAACCCAATTGCAGCATCAATTGGCGTGACGGTTCGGCAAAATCCACCGCATTGGACATATAGGTCAGTTTCAGTGAGCCGTTCATTTTTTTGTCAAAAAATTTGTAAGCAGTTCCGGCCGTCAGATTACGCATCTGCATGAAGTTTACTGCCGTGCGGTTATCAAACTGCATCGCCGTCAGGTCAAAGGTGAGCGGCTTATTGTTCCACGTCAGCACGTAGCCCGCCATCCATGTAACTGAATTGTTGCTGTTTTGCGCGCCCGTAAACAGGTTGAAGTCGTCAAAAGCATCGCGGGAAAAGGTCAAATTGAATACATGCGTGTAGCGTGTAGCAGGAATCGTGTAAATAGGTGATACATTCAGTGACCGATTCACATTTTCCACCCGCAGCGTATCGTTTCGCACCGTGTTGCGAAAGCCAAAGTTGTTGAAGCCTGCCGTAAGTGTCAGCTTTTCGGTTGCCTGCCAATTGGCGTTAATCATCCCCGTCAGTTGGTAAGCTGTTGCCCCTTTCAGCCCTGATACGTTGTTGATGCGCTGCCCGATAGCCCCTGAAAGGGTAATTTTACCGCTTTTCAGGTTCATGCGCGGCTCTATGCGGTAATTTGCTTGGTCGGGTTGCAAAAAAGGATAGCCCAACGTACGGAAACCTTCGGTTACATAATCGCCATATAGCCGTATTGACCATACTTTTCCGTTGCGCCCCACGGTTCCGCGAAAGGCTGTCCCCAAGCGACCGGTGAGGTTGAAAGGCATCAGCCCTGCGAACATATTATCGTCGGCAAGACTTTCGGCAAGTGCATTTTCAGTAAAAGCAGAGCGAGCAACTTCCCCTTCCAAATAGTAAGCCGAGCCAATTTTATACTTGCCGCCTACCGAAAATACCAGATTTTCTTGCGGTGCAACCTGCGTCAGTAATTCAGGCACAGAACCGACAATATCCGACGAACGCATGAAACCCACGTGTAAATGAGTGGCATCATCGGCACCGTAGCCAAACTTGCCTGAATACACGCGCCGCGTGTAAGCCCCTATAACACCCAGCACAGGATTCTGAGCCACAGGCAGTTGCGCATTGCCGCCATGAAACGCAACCCGCCACTTTTTTGCCAACAGCATATCTGCACCCAAACCGAATATGCGAATATCGCCCGAGGTAAAGTGCATGAATTTAGGTACATAAGTCCCCAGCAATGCTTTACCGAATTTTAACTGTGGCGCAAAACCAACCGAATTTACGGGGTTGGTAATGAACTCAAACAGATTTTGGTCAAGAGGAATCGGGGTGTTGATGTTGCGCTGATTATTGGCCAGCATCATGGAAAAAGGTATCTGAATACCTTTGATGCCAATACTGCCCGAACCCATGAACCGATAAAGTTCATCAGGACGGCGGGGGCGAATGTCTGCACCCACAGAGCGCATACGATACCATTCGCCCTGCACCGATACCTGCCCTGAATAAGTAAAAAAGGGAGATGAGGATGTTGGCTGCTGTCCAAAAAGCCTGTTATTGCCAACTAACAGAAGACATACCAAAAATATTCGTAGAGCTGCTGCCATACGCCATAGGGAAAAATCTGAAACGGAACAAAACGGCGAAGTTTGTTTTGATTGGATAACTCAAAGTTCCGCCATATGGTATTCAGACAGCAGCCTGTCCACCCCTACATTTGCCCCTACAAAAACGAAAAAAATAAAAATCCGCTGTAAAATATTGATTTACAGCGGATTAACGGCGTATCAATAAGCCCCTACAATACCTCTACAATCAACTCTCTAACTTCCTTCTCGGCACAGCCCAAGCCGATGAGCACCACTTCGCGGTTTTGATGCAAATACTTCTGATGATAACCCTTCGCTTTGATTTGGGCAAGGGCTTCCGCCGCGCTGCCGTTTACCTTGAACTCAATCACAAAGAACGCATCGGGTGTATATACCACTACGTCAATCCTGCCTTTGGCGGTTTGCACTTCGGTCTGCGTGTAAGTTTGCATCAGCGAAAACGCCATGAAGAAAATAGCATGGTAGAACGCCTCATAGCGTTCCATGAATTGTTCATAGGGAATGTTGGCTAGCAGCGTGTTCAAAGCGTCTTGGAACTGTTCGTAGTTCCGCCGTTGCAGATATTGCAACATGTTGAAAATCAACGGGCTGATTTGCTTTTTGCCGCTAAAATCGCTTAACATGAATTGCAACAACGCGTGCCGTACTTCCCGATTGGGGTAAGAAAGCGTGTAAATGTCCTCTATCTTGTTTTGAATCGTCAGGTAGCCTGTCTGGAACAGCAACGCCATTTCATCTACGTTTTCCACCTGAAAATTGCCTAATTGGATTTCGGAAAGTTGTACTTCTTCCAAGTTGTAGGTAAACTTTTCCCGCAGCTTTTTAACCAGAAAAGTCGGTGTACCCGTGGCAAACCAGAAGTTACCGAACTGCTGTTGCGACATGAGGTTCAAAACCGAAAATGGATTGTACACCGTCTCCTTGCCGCCCCACAAATAGCCATTGTACCACGTGCGGATTTTTTCCAGCATCTCATGGCGACTTACGCCTTCGTTTTGTGCCAAAAGGTCAATTTCACGGTCAAAATATTGTTCCAGTTCAGCCTGTGTATAGCCCAGCAATGCAGCATATTGCGGGTGAATGGTAATATCGTGCAGATTGTTCAAATCCGAAAAAATAGACACCTTGCTGAACCGCGAAACACCCGTGAGGAAAAAAAAGCGGATGTACGGGTCTAAGTCTTTGATGACTGAATAGAAATTTTTCAGCATGTCCCTGTTTACTGCTGCCTTTTCGGGTTGTTCCAAAAAGTCAATAATCGGTTTGTCGTATTCGTCAATCAGGATGACGACCTGCCCCTGTTGCTCGTACAATTGCAGGATAAACGAACGCATCCATTCGCCGGGTTGGTCGCCCGTAACGGTAATTTGAAAAGCATCTGCCAGCCTTTGCAGTTCCTGCCGCAAGCGCAGTTTCAGGTCGTCGGTTTGGTAGGTAAGTTGCGCAAAACTCAAATGAATCACAGGGCTTTTGCGCTGCCAGTCTATCTTGTCTTCAATCCAAAGCCCTTTGAAAAGCGCCTGATTGCCCAGAAATATCTCTTTCATCGTGCTGAGCAGCAGCGACTTACCAAAGCGGCGCGGGCGGGAAAGGAAGTAGTACTTGCCTTGGTCTATCAAACGGAAAATGTGCGCGGTTTTGTCGATGTACACATAGCCACCTCGGCGCAACTCGCCGAAATCCTGAATGCCAATGGGGTATTTCTGAATCATACGCTTTCGGTGATTAGTTCCTTGACTTCCTTTTCGGCACAACCCAAGCCGATGAGCACCACTTCGCGGTTTTGGTGCAAATATTTTTGATGATATCCCTTTGCTTTGATTTGTGCCAGCGCTTCCGCCGCGCTGCCGTTTACTTTGAACTCAATCACAAAAAATGCATCGGGCGTGTGCACCACCGCGTCAATCCTGCCTTTGGCGGTTTGCACTTCGGTTTGTGTGTAGGTCTGCATCAACGAAAAAGCCATGAAGAAAATGGCATGGTAGAACGCCTCATAGCGTTCCATGAACTGTTCGTAGGGAATGTTGGCCAGCAGTGTGTTGAGCGCATCCTGAAACTGTTCGTAGTTGCGGGCTTTCAGGTAGCGCACCATGTTGCGCACAATGGGATGCACCGATTCCTGACCGCTGAAGTCCCTAAGCATGAATTGCAGCAACGAATCTTTAACTTCCTGATTGGGATAGCGCAAAATGAACGTTCCCATGTCGCGCTCTTTGATGGTCAGGTAGCCCGTTTGGAACAGCAGTGCCGTTTCGCTGATGTTTTCAATCAACAGGTTGGATAGAATTCCCTCGTCGGCACTGACTTCTTCCAAGTTGTAGGTAAACTTTTCGCGCAGTTTTTTGACCAAAAACGTGGGCGTACCCGTGGCAAACCAGAAGTTACCGAACTGCTGTTGCGACATGAGGTTCAAAACCGAAAACGGATTATACACGGTTTCCTTGCCGCCCCAGAGGTAGCCGTTGTACCACGTGCGGATTTTTTCCAGCATCTCATGGCGACTTACGCCTTCGTTTTGTGCCAAAAGGTCAATTTCACGGTCAAAATATTGTTCCAGTTCAGCCTGTGTATAGCCCAGCAATGCAGCATATTGCGGGTGAATGGTAATATCGTGCAGATTGTTCAAATCCGAAAAAATAGACACCTTGCTGAACCGCGAAACGCCCGTGAGGAAGAAAAAGCGAATATAAGGGTCTAAGTCTTTGATGACCGAATAAAATGATTTAAGAATATCGCGGTTTTCCAGCGCAATCGGCAGTTCATCCTGACTCAAGAAATCAATAATCGGTTTGTCGTATTCATCTATTAAAATAGCGACCTGTCCCTCTTTTTGATAGACTTTTTCAATCAGTTCGGCGTGCTTTTCTTTGAGCGTAGGGGCTTGCAGTGTAATTCCGAAGTTACCTGCAAGTTTGACCAATTGGTCGCTGAGCGAATCGGTCAGGCTGCGGTCGCGGGTATCTACTTGTGCAAAACTCAAATGAATCACAGGGCTTTTGCGCTGCCAATCTATCTTGTCTTCAATCCAAAGCCCTTTGAACAGTTGTTGATTGCCCAGAAATATCTCTTTCATTGTGCTGAGCATCAGCGACTTGCCGAACCGACGCGGGCGGGAAAGGAAGTAGTACTTGCCTTGGTCTATCAAACGGAAAATGTGCGCGGTTTTGTCGATGTACACATAGCCACCTCGGCGCAACTCGCCGAAATCCTGAATGCCGATGGGGTATTTCTGAATCATAGGGGAAAATTAGGCAAAAATGACCTTTTTTATGATTGCTTGACTTGCTGCTTTGGCAGATATGCTTGTCTGTTCTATTATTCAGACAAGGTTGCGCAAAAATTCGGTCATATCCTGTTCTTGCGAAAGTCCTAACTTTTTGCGCAGACGATAACGCGCCATTTCTACCGAACGAACACTGATAGAAAGAAAATCAGCAGTTTCCTGCGTTGTTCTGCCATGGTAGATGTGTACGCACAAGTACTTTTCGTTGCGACTGAGCTGTGGAAAAGTATCTGACAGTTTTTTCCAAAAAACAGGATGTAATTCACGGATTTGGCTCTCTATGGTTTGTAAATCGTCTTTCATTTTCAACTCTTTGTTCACCACTTTAATGAGATTGGCGATATGTGGCATGAGTTGTCCGTTTAACAATGTGCTAACATCTTCTGCCTGCCTTTTTAACTCCTTAATTAACCTGTTTTTGCGCATCACCTGCGCGTTAATATTTTCCAGTGCTTCGGTTCTCTCCCGGATAAGTTTTTGTTGCTCGGCTACTAAATTTCTATGAAGAATAAGTATGCGTAAAGCACTTTGTACACGTGCGTGCAGTTCGGTTGGATCAATCGGCTTGCGGATAAAGTCTGTTGCACCTGTCAGCAAAGCCTCGCTCAAATGCTCCGGTGCTTGCTGAAAAGCTGTAATCATAATGATTGGTATATCTGCCAATTCCGCTTGCTCACGTATTTTTTTAATTAGTTCAATACCATTGAGTTGCGGCATATCCCAATCGGTAATAATCAGGTCAGGCTGCTCTTTGGTAAGTACTTTCAACGCTGCCATACCGTTATTGGCGTACAGGATACGCATTTGATTAAAAAGAGAAGAAAGAGATGTGCTCAAAAAATCAGCATGAGCAGGCTCGTCCTCCACAACCAATGTGGTAAATGATGTTGATTGAAGTTGTAAATTGAGTTGCATATACAAAGCTACAAAACAGCTTTGACTTGGCTTATGCTGTGTCGTTAGCAGGCATTTGTGCTACCAAAGAAAGCAGATTTTTATATGCTCCTTCATGATAGTGAATAACTGCATCTTGCATTTGATGTACCCAAAAAGCAACCTGCGGCGAATATTCTGCATCAATGGTCGCTAATATTTGTCTGATTTCTCCCAGTTCGTACAACTCCTTCTGATATAACTTTTCAACAAAAGGCTGCAAATAAGTTTGTTCATTTGCAGATAAAAAAATCAGATTGTCAGTCCTTTTTGATGTAACAGTTATTGGAGATTCTTCATGGGCATTATCCTTTGCAACAAATGTCAGAAAAAACGTTGTTCCTTGGTTTAGTTTGCTTTCCACTCCAATAGTGCCGCCTTGTGCTTCCATTGCCAGTTTGCAAAAAGTAAGTCCCAGACCGTTGGAACGATAGTTACCGGAGGACTGATTAGGATTTACCTGAAAGAATTTGTCAAAAATATGCGGAAGAGCTTCGGGCGGGATACCGATTCCTGTATCGGCTACACTGATTACCGCTGTGCCTTGTGCAGAAGTCGGAACGGACTGTACAGTAATGCTTCCTTCCGCAGGAGTAAAACGAATGGCGTTGCTAATTAAATTAACAAAAATCCGTTCGGTGAGTGCAGCATCTGCCCAAACAATCAGATTTTCGGGAATCAGGCAATTTAAAGACAGCGCTTTGCCATCTGTTTGACAGTTTAATTCCGTGAGTGTCTGTTGCAGTACTTGATGTAAATTAACTTCCTGAACATCAGCATGATAGCTTAAATCTTCCAACTTGTCCACTTCTAAAATATTCAGTACCATATTCATCATCCGACGAGCGGCCTGTGTGGTTGTCGGCTCCTTTGCCCGTTGAATAATTGTTGCAAGCGGATTTTTCAAGTCATGGACGATAGTCCCTGTAAGCAAACGTTTAAATTGGTCTAACTTCTGCAACTGTTTATTATTTTGCCTAATTTCTTCCAATTGCTCCTCAATTTGTAAATTGGCATGACGCAACCTGTTTCGCTGCCGAAACAGCGCAGTAAGCAACCCCGAAAGTAGCAAGAGCCCCGCCACTGCTGCGATAGCAATAATTTCCCTCGTATTTTTTTGTTGCGCCAACAGGTCGTTGTTGGTTTTTGCCAATTTCAGCTCCGATTCGCTTTTCTCTAAGTCATACTGTCGGCGAATTTTCAGTGCTTCGGCTTTCAGCATCAGCAAATCGTATTCCTTTTCTTTCTGATATGCCTTTTGCAGATAGTAGATAGCCTCAGAAAGTTTACCCTCTTTCTGATAAAGGAAAGATGCCCGTTTATAGGCTTTTATACAGGCAGGTAAGGCATTCACGTAGTCATCACCTGTAATTTTTATCCACCGGAAAACGGTATCCATACTTGCACGGGCTTGGCTCATGCGCCCAAGTTTAGCGTTGATTTCAGCTATTTCGCTCAGGGAGGAAATTGCATTGAACATATCATTCCATTTGCAGCTGGTATTCACATCAAATGCAAGTAAAGGAAGGGCTTCTTTCAATCTGCCCATTTGATGCAATACGCTGCCTTTGTTGCCTTGCAGCAGTGCATGCCAAATATTGGAGGCATCCTGTTTTTGAATCAGCGCAATGCCTTTATCAAATATTGCTAATGCTTGTGCCAACTTATTTTGCTTTTCATAGGCAAGCGCAAGCGTGTTGTAAATTTCTACGTGTTGTTTCCTGTAATCCCATGTTTCCATAAGATGCATAGCCTCTGTGCCCACCTGCTCTACTTCATCGTAAGCCTTCGCACGATACAAATTATTGAGCACTTGTACATAAGCATTTATGAGCAAATCATAACGGCCTGTTTTTGCACTCAAATCGCGCGCTTTCAGAAAGTACTCGGTATGTCTGCTAACCGTGTTGCCCTGAGTAAAAGACCCTACCAGTGCCCACTGAAAATAAATGGCTGCTTTCAGTGTATCGTTTACCGCAGGCTGTTCTGCATAGGACAGGAATTTTTGCAAAGTCGGAACACCCTCCCGATACAGAAACTGTTGAGTAATCAGCCGAAATACCTCCCAACTGATTTTTTCTTTATCCTCACCGGAAATGTTGGGCTGAAAAAAAGCGGTTTGCAAGCTGTCTATCCGACGTTGAGGCTCTTCCTGCGGAATGGCAAGCACCATACTTATACTTGCTGCAAACAAGACGGAAAGAACAATTTTAAAACGCCAAAACAGAGACATCAACTTAAAAAAGTATTGAGTGCATCAATCAGGTAGCTATTATATAACGTATCCGGCAGGTGAATATTTTTATGCTTTATCTGTCAGTATCTGAGAAGGTGTTTATTAGCGTTAGTCTGAACAAATCCTAAGGCCGTAGTATAAACAATATTGCTTTCTGCTAAGTAAGCGAGAGATTTTTGCGCTTATTTTTTAAACACGGAAAACACAGGTTTGCACGAACCTATTCATAAACATCTAAATCATCGTTCATATGTGTTTCCGCTTGAATCCGCTTTTTGAAAGACGCCTAATAGAAGAAATCGCAACTTGTCCACTTGCTACAAACGACTGATTTCCAGTGTAATATTCAATCGTGCCTGTTGTTCGGCACGGTCGCCGAGTTTGCCGTAAATAGCAGGCCGTTCCAGAAAAGTTGCCATTGCTTTTTTTCTGCCTGCATTGTAAATAAAATCGGGGTATATGCTGTATTCTTGGCGAATTTGTTGCGTATAGGTTTCATATGCCTGCGGCGGACTGCAAAGAATGGCCAAGTCAAAATCCAGCAACCACTGCAAATCATTGTCATCGGTTGCCCGATGATGCTTGGTGGCCAAAATGTAGTGCACTACTTTATCCTTTACCTCATCGGTTATATGCCAATGCTGCAACTCTTTGCGGGCAAACGCTGCACTGGCTTCTTCATTGTCTTTCCTGTGTGGCTTATAAACAACATCATGAAACCAAATGGCTAAAAACACTGCCGTAAAATCCTGTAAGTCGGTGCGATGCTGCTGTGCAAGCGACAACATTGCCGCTATGTGATGTAAGTTGTGATAAGCACGCCTTTTTTCCTGATAGGCACTGCACAGTCGTTCAAATGCAGCCGATAGCGTAGCCTCATCAGCGGCGTTTTGCAGTTCGGTCAGCCATTGTTGCCGGAGCGCCTCAATCATGGAAATAACTGCTGACTCCTTTGGCAATACACCACTGCGCGGTAATATAAGTGCCCATCACCACCACGCCCGATAGCGGCAGAGGAGCATAAAACTTGTTGAAAGCCAGATAACTATCGGAAATCATGAACAGCACTGCCCCAATGAAGGTCAGTGCTGCCACGCGTTGCGTCAGCAGATAAGCAGAAACAGCCATTACCACAATAACAGCTACGTACAAACCCACAGGCGTGCGCATAGCACCCAAATGTGGTGTTAAAACGATATACATACCGATACCTGCGCCAAAAAGCAACAACACCACCGGTTTAAGTACAATGCTCCCCAATGACAGATGGAACTTTTGCAAATAGGTGAAAACGAAAATATAGCTCACATGAGCCAGCAAAAATGCACCCAGTCCAAGGGTAAAATACCCCTCCGGCATCAGTGCCACATCCCCGAAAAAAGATAAAATAAACGCTGCAATCATGCCGTAAACAGCCGTAGCAGGTGCTTTTTTACCCGCCACGCTAAAATAGAAAAAAGCAGCCAGCAGCGGCATCAGTAAGGGTTTGGAAAATTGCACCAACAGCGGCTGCGCAAGCAAGTGCCCCAGTAAATTAACCGCACCGGCAATAAAAAATAAAGTTTGCAGTATGTTAGTTTTTTGTTCCATGTGGTTGCTTTATTAGAGTGATGCAAAAGGTGTACTGCCGTATGCACCTCGGGGCTGCACGTACACCTTTTGCAATATAAAGCATTTTTGCAGCAAAAAACTTCTATTGTTTGAACCAACACAAGGCAGCTTGCCTGCTGTCAAAATATCTTATTCCTACCGAAGGTATTACGCCTGCCGCATCCACTGTCAGCTCGGTTGATAACTGCGCTATCAATCCCTGAGGAAATATCAAAGCGTATTTCTTTAAACCAACAGATATACAGGCCGTTGCAAGCGTCTGCGCTACCCAATCCTGCATGTGGACTTCATAGATGAACTGCCTGTTTGAATCATCGGCCAAAAAATACTTCGGGCGATGTGTTTGTATCAAATCCGCTACCTGTGCTATGTTATGCCTAAGGTCGGCTTCCGTTATTTCTCCGTTCCCTTCTTTCCAACAGCTTATCATTATCTTATCTGCTTCGTCAAAATACATTTTGATAAATGACAATTCTTCAATCGGTTGCATAGGGTAAATTCTTTTGATGACTCTCTAATATAAGCCATTTTTGCAGCATACAGTTTTGCTAACCTTGTTTTTTAGCCATGCCGAACCGCACTACACCGCCACACATTGAAAAATTTATCATTCGTGCCAATGAGGTAGATATGTTCAATCACCTGACCTTGCCTGCTTTGGCTAATTTTTTACAGGAAGCCGCCAATTGGAATGCCCATAATCTTGGGTTCTCCTCACAAGTTTTGCAGGAGCGCGGACTTTCGTGGGTGCTGGCACGTATGCGCATAGAATGTTTCGGCTGGCCGCAACTGCGCGAAGAAATTCAGGTACTTACCTTTCCGTCGGGTATGGATAAGTACTATTGCTACCGCGACTACCGAGTGATGGACGCCAAAGGCAACATGCTCGCCCAAGCTACTACATCTTGGCCTGTAATTGACTTGGAAAAGCGACAGATGATTGCTGTACCCGACTTTATCCGTGAATTTCCCGTATCGGAGGAAACTCCGCTGCCGCGTGCATCGGGGAAAATCGGCAGTGTAGAAAACCCCACTTATACCGCTGATTTTCAGGTAGGTTGGCATCACATAGACAACAATCGCCATACCAATAACATGTACTATTTTCAGTGGTTGGCAGAAACGCTCCCCGCTGATTTTCTGGCCACTCACCGGCTCAAAGAGTTGGATATTATGTTCCGCATGGAAAGCAACCTCGGCGACTGCATCAAGGGTAAAGCCGAGCAAGAATCTGATGGGCAGCCGCAGTTTCGCCACAGCCTAACACTGACCGACTCGGGCAAAGAGTTGGTTCAGGCAAGAACGGTGTGGGAGCATGAGATGATGAAATAATTGATGAATTGATAACAGAGTGCCATACAAAAGCGCAAGTGGTTTGCAAAAATGCTTTTTGTAAGTTATTGAAAAACAACTATTTAAACCTGATAGGTTTTGAAAACCCGTCAGGTTTGAGTATATCAGCCAAAAAATTGCTGCCAGTCGTTGCTGTGGTCTTGCTCGAAGGTATGCCGGAGCAAGTGTTGCAGTTGAAAAAATGCAGAACGGTCATAACTGCCGTTCATCAGGCCGTTGTTGAGGTGATGGATGTGGTGGCAAACCTCGGTGAGGCTTTCAAAAATATGCGAAGTAACCAAGATGTATTTACCCTGAGCAGCTAACATCCGTATGGCCTGCTGAAAAGCCAGTGAACCCTCCAAATCTACTCCATTGAAAGGCTCATCGAGCACAAATACGGGACGATTGAGTGCCATCAGCCCCATAAAAGCCAGTTTTTTGCGCATACCCGTTGAATACTCATCTACCAAACGGCTGAGCGGCAGTTTAAAAATGCGATTCAGTATTTCAAAATCGGCCTGCGGATTCTGGGCAGCAAATAGCGAAAGGTACTCATACCCTGTAATGTAGCTGTACAAATAATTGTGCGTAGGCAAAAAAGCAACATCCTTTTGCGTCATGCGGCTTCCGTTAAGAGCACATTCGCCCTGCTGCATTTTTAAAAGCCCGCTAATCAGTTGTAAAAGCGTTGTTTTACCTGCACCGTTCATGCCCACCAAACCGTGAATTTCTCCCTGTGCGATGGAAAACCCCACGCCCCGAAGCGCTTCCACATTGCCGTAGCGATAAAAGATGTTGTGCAACCGCATCATACAGTTTGAAAAATTAGCATTTGAAATGCTAACTTAGCCGCATTAATTGAAAATGTGAAATGCAAACTTCCGATACAGTGATGATGGTACGCCCTGCCCACTTCGGATTCAATCCGCAAACGGCAGGGTCTAATGCGTTCCAAAACCCCGAAGCAGCCAAAAAAGCTACCGAAAACATCCACCTGCTCGCTTTACAGGAATTTGACGGATTCGTGGACATATTGAAACAAAACGGCGTGAACGTAATCGTTGTTTACGATACACCCGAGCCAATAAAACCCGATGCCATTTTCCCCAACAACTGGATAACTTTCCACGAAGACGGAACCGTTATATTTTATCCCATGCAGGCAGAAAACCGCCGCTGGGAACGCCGCAGAAGCATTTTAGGACTTCTTAGAGATGAATTTGACATTCGGGAAGAAATAGACCTTTCGCATTACGAAGCCGACAATAAGTTTTTGGAAGGAACAGGCAGCATGATTTTTGACTATGACAATAAAATTTGCTACGCCTGTTTTTCGCCCCGTACCGATGCCGAAGTTTTGGCCGATTTTGCCAAAAAAACGGGGTTCCGCGTTGTATCCTTCCATTCAAGAGACGAAAACGGCAAAGACATCTACCACACCAACGTAATGATGTGCGTAGGCACAAACTACGTCGTGATTTGCCTCGAGTCCATCCCCGAAGGCGAACGCGAAAGGGTTATGAAAGAAATTATTGATTCAGGTAAAGAAATTGTTGAAATCAGCTTTTTGCAGATGAACCAATTTGCAGGCAACATGCTGGAAGTACACAACAACAAAGGGGAAAAACTGCTCGTCATGTCCGACCAAGCCTATCGTTCCCTGAATCAGACCCAACTGACGCAAATCGGCAAATATGCGCGCCCGGTTTTCGCACCGCTCTACACCATAGAGGCTAACGGTGGCGGCAGCGCGCGCTGCATGTTGGCAGCGGTACATTTGCCCAAAAAAAAGAAGTAATTTGCAAGCCTTATCAGATGTTCCATCAAACTATGGTCGCCCATGACAAATGCTGAAATGCAGGCCAAAATCAGGCAAGTTTATGAAGAAGTAAACAAAGTTGTCGTAGGACAACGCTACATGATTAATCGCCTGCTCATCGGACTGTTTACCAACGGGCATATTTTGCTCGAAGGTGTACCCGGATTAGCTAAAACACTGACTGTCAATACCCTTGCACAGGTTTTGCACCTCGATTTTCAACGCATCCAATTCACGCCCGACCTGTTGCCGTCCGATTTGGTCGGTACGATGATTTACAACCAGCGCACCGGTGAATTTGAGGTCAAAAAAGGGCCTATTTTTGCCAATATGATTTTGGCCGATGAAGTGAACCGCTCGCCTGCCAAAGTGCAAGCAGCCTTGCTGGAAGCCATGCAGGAAAAGCAGGTAACAATCGGAGAAACCACATACCCGCTCGACAAACCCTTTTTGGTACTTGCCACACAAAACCCGGTTGAGCAAGAAGGAACGTATCCACTGCCCGAGGCACAGTTAGACCGATTCATGCTCAAAATTTTTGTCAGCTATTTAGACAAAGAGTCTGAACTGGAAGTCATGCGCCGCATGAGCAATATGTCGTTCCAGCCGACCGTTAATGCAGTGCTCAGCAAACAGGAAATTTTCCAAATTCGCGATGCTATCAATCGCGTAACTATCTCCGAATCATTGGAAAAATACATCGTCGAGTTGATTTTTGCCACCCGCAAACCCAAAGAATACAATCTGGGCGATATGGCCAATTACATTCAGTACGGCGTATCACCGCGCGCCAGCATCAACCTGAACCGCGCTGCCAAAGCCGTAGCATTCTTTGAGGAGCGCGACTTCGTGCTGCCTGAGGATATCAAAGAAGTAGCCTTTGATGTATTGAACCACCGCATCATTCTAAACTACGAAGCTGAGGCAGAAGGTATTACGAGCCGTGAAATTATTGATACCATTCTCAAAAAAGTACCGATTAACATTTAAGGGCTTTGCAATCAACAAGATATGCCCAACCAACGGTGCGCTGCGAACCGTTGGTTGGATTGTTTTGCTGTTCAGCCTGCACTGTTGCTTTCCCGCATATGCACAATACCGATTGGCTTGGCAAGATATGGACAGCCTGAATCGCACATTGCAAACGGGTAAATCTATCCGCCTCCGAAAGTTTGAAGGCACACTGCCTAACGGCAAAAAAATAGCTGCTTACTTGGCTGTTATCAACCTGAAAAACAAGCGCTTACGCATTGAGACTATACCGGCGGCGGCAGGCAAAGGGCTTTTGCTCACGTCCGAACTTGCACGGCAGTTCAACAGTTTGGTAGCCATCAACGGCGGCTATTTCACTTTCAAGCCCGATACTGCCCGCAATGGACTTAGCTCCGTAAGCCTGTTAGTGCACCGCGGGCAACTGCTGACGGGGCATGTATTACCCGTTTTCCGCAAAGACAGCACGGGTGTCAACCGCGCTTTGTACCCCACCCGCAGTGCAGTAGGTTTTGCAGGCAATCGGGCAAATTTTGCATGGACTTTCACGGACAGCAGCGGCAATACGTGGGCATATAACAAACCCAACCCCTTCACTGTCAAGCCTTTGCAGCAAAATCCGCCTACACGGTTTTTTCCCGCTGTCCCTTACAAGTGGCAAGCACCCGAGATAATGGGCGGAGGCCCGATGTTAGTGTGGGAGGGTAAAATATTCATCACCGACAGCGAGGAGTGGTTTACACAAATTGCCAATGCCAACCCGCGAACGGCGGTCGGTTTAGACCGCAAAGGCAGGCTGCTACTTTTGGTAATAGACGGCAGGCAACCCGGATATAGCGAGGGTGCTACTTTCACCGAACTTGCCGAAATTTTTATGGGGTTGAATGCCCGTTATGCTGTCAATTTGGACGGAGGCGGCTCCAGCACAATGGTCGTGAAAGGTAAGATAATCAATCGCCCCTCCGACAAAACAGGCGAGCGAAAAGTGGCTTCAATTTTGGCAATAAGCAATTGAGTAGTTGCGGAGCGCATCTTTTCTGTGAAAGCATTTCCATCTGCATGTTGATGTCGTGCGTTTTTAGTTCCTTAACCTGCCAAGTCTGCATAAAAAATGAGCAACCGCAGTACAGTTGCTCATTTTCAGCAGAAATCATCAAAAATAAAAGACTCAACTATTAGCAAGTTCTAACCTACGCGCGTGCGAGCGCTTTTTCTTCCGTAGTAGCCCCTTTGGCAATGGTATAGATTACCAAACCGAAACCGATTTTATTCACAGCATCTGCGATGTTGTAGGCAAGGTCTACGGGTGAAGATTTTGTGGGGTCATAGCCTTCTACCAAACCATGCAGCAAATTACCGGGCAACATCATGTAGCCGATGGGATAGATTGCCCAGCCTACCAGCGTAAACCAACGCAACACATTATAACCTTTCTGCACAACGGGATTGTTGCTTGCAGCAGCTACTTTCGCGGCCTCGCCCATGTAAATCTCGTAGATAATCAGTGCCCAACCGAGCGTAGAAATAATACCCCAAAGTACGTTTTGCTCAACAACCACCGCTTCTCCGATGTAACCGGCTACCAGCATCACCAGAGAACCCAGAATCAGTCGTACAAGCATACCGGATTTTGCACCGGCAGGTTTTAAAATGAGGTAATATTCAATACACATCAACGGAACGGTCAGCGTCCAGTCAATGTACCGGAATTGCGTAGGCGATGTTGCTGTTTCCAACCATACACCCCTCATGTAGAAGTAGTGAACAGCCGCAATAAAAGTAATCAATGCCGAAACCAGCAAAGATGTCTTCCATTTGTCGGATACCGTTCCCCGCTCTACAATAAAGAAAATAGAAGCAGCCAACATAGACATGTAGCCTGTGAAGAATGTGAATCCGATGTAGTCTCCGGCGCGGAGCGTAGCATCGAGTAATACCGGTGAGTTAAACATAGCAGTAAATAATTAGTGGTTGAATAATTAAGCAGTTGTTTTTTCATTCTATCATAAAAAAATTTGTGCGCACAATTTGTTTAAGTTTTTGTGTATTTTCTTAAACATTTTTTATAGGACATACTTACAGACACAACCGCATGTTAATTTCCTGCTAAATCTGCGCACCTGTTTCTTTTGGTAAAGCCCGAAACGGTATTTTTACCGACCTCAAATAACAACAACTATGAAACGTTTGATTTTCGGCACACTTATTCTCACAGGCTTGCCACTACTTACCCAATGTCAATCGCCCGATATGCAGAAACCTCGCGAACAATTTGACTTACAGGGACACCGCGGCGCGCGCGGGCTTGTGCCTGAAAATACGATTCCGTCTATGCTCAAAGCATTAGACTACGGCGTCAATACGCTTGAATTGGACGTAGTTATCAGCAAAGACAAAAAAGTGGTGGTTTCGCATGAGCCCTTCCTGAACCATAAAATTTGCAAAAACGCACAAGGGGAAACCATTAAAGAATCGGAAGAGAAAAACTACAACCTCTACCAAATGACTTATGACAGCATTGCCCGTTGCGACTGTGGCAGCATGGGCAACCCGGGCTATCCCGAACAGCAAAAAATGGCTGCGTTCAAGCCTCTCCTCTCCGATTTGATAGATGCTACGGAAAAATATGCCCGCGAAAAAGGACTGCCCGCACCGCGCTATAACATAGAAACCAAAATAGAACCCGAAAGTGATAACATCTACCATCCTGAACCACAGGAGTTTATGGAATTGGTTTATCGGGTTGTCAAAGAAAAAGGCATTGCAGAACGCACCTGCATACAGTCGTTTGACGTGCGCACTTTGCAGGTACTGAAAAAAATGGACGATAAAATTACCATTGCATTGCTGGTTGCCAAAAATCCGTTCTATGAAAACGCTATCAAAGAATTGGGCTTTAAACCTGATGTTTACAGCCCCTATCACCTGCTGGTAACATCGTCGCTGATTGAATACGGCCAAAAAGAGGGCATCAAGATTATTCCGTGGACTGTCAATGATTTTGACACCATGAAAAAACTGGCGCAAATGGGCGTAGATGGCATCATCACCGACTATCCTGACCGCGCACAGGGATTGTTTGAACCAAAGAAATAAACCTTTGCTAACGCGGCAGTCCTTTCAAAGCAGCTTTTGCCTTGCGGTCAATGCTTGCCTTGTAAGGATGCTGCCGATAATCCAAAGCCCGATTGAAATAATAGCGGGCTTTTTTTGTATCCTTTCTGTAATCGCGATGAATGATACCTGCCTGCAAGGCTGCATTCGGCAGAAAATACCATGCTGCCCCTCCGGCCTCTGCAAGGCATTGTTCATAGTGCAAAAGGGCTTCGGTCAAATGATTCAATCGGTGCACATTGCGTGCCTTGCGGTAGTGCCACTCGCAGCGACTGCCTTTATCAAGTGCCTGTATATCAATTTGTTGAATGATATGCATAGAGCGCTCAAAGTAGCCGCCATCTGTCAGCAAACGGGCTTGTATCAGCCGCCTGTCGGGGAGTGGCCGCTGTGCCGCAAAATAGGCAGCATTTTTATCCGCTTCGGTTTGTGTGCGACCTGTGGCGGCAATTTTGCTCAATGCTGCTATCGCCTCCGCATCGCGGTTTAGCAAAAAATAGCACCAAAAGCGTTTCAACTGCGCATCTTTGAGCAAATCCATTCCCCGATGCTTTTTTTCAAATAAATCCAGCCATTCAAGTGCCTCCCGATAATTTCCGCTATTAAGTAAGGCCGTCGCCTTCTCCCAACAAAGCAGCGAAGGTGCATCGGCAGGCAAATCGGACAGGAGTTGCAGTGCCTTTTCGCTGTTACCGGCCTTGCGAAACGCCGCAGCAACAATCCATTTGCCATGAGTTACATCGGCCAAGGTATTTGCTCCTGCTTCATCGCCCAATTGTGTTTTTAGCCATATTTGCCACAATCGTGCCTCAGCGGCATATGCCGAATTACCCGCCGCAACTTCCAATAGCATCCGAAAACCTTTGGATACATCGCCCGAAAGCCCCCAAAGCGACAACAGCCACTCATACTGCGCAGGCACAGCCCCAAAAAGCACTTGCAAAACACCCAGCGACTTCTTGTTGCCCTCAAAATCGGGATATAACCGGCTGTTGGTTTCCAATAATTGAAAGGCTTTGCGGATATTCCATGCCGCCGTCAGCGGTTCATCAAAAACAGCCTGTGCCAAAGCCCACTGCAAACGGATTTCGGCTTGCAAAAACAGGTAAAAAGGCGATTTTTTATGACTTTGCTCAATTAGCAGCAATCGTTGCTCACGCAAGTAAAACTTATTGATATACAATTGCTTATCCTGATTGCCAATCATTTCCAATACATCTGCCCAATTCTCCAAATACGGGCGAACCAGATTATTCTCCGGTATCGGCTCAATGGCAACCCGTGCCGATGAAAATCGGAGGTTCAACAAATGGCTATAGGCCTCCCGCTCGGCATCTCCGAAATGAAAATAAGCAGCAGCAGAAGGGCTCTTCGGACGGGAAATAGCTGATAATGATGCTGATAAGCAAAAAAATAAAAGTATTGCTTGAATACTTCGTACAAAAAGATGTACCTTTAACCTCATATTGAGCAACTTACCCGCAAAAACTGTGCTTTCCCTATGAAACATAAATCGGATGAAATAGAAAAGCGGTATTACAGCATTGGTGAAGTGGCACAAATGTTTGGTGTTGCCCCTTCCAAAATCCGCTTTTGGGAAACACAGTTTGACAGTATCAAACCTCGCAAAACGCGCAACGGTATCCGCCAATATACCAAAACCGAAATTGAGAACATCCAAAAGATTTATCATTTGGTAACAGTAGAAGGCTACACGCTGCAAGGAGCCAAAGATGCACTGCAAAATAACAAGCCCACATCTGCCGGCATAGCCCCTGTAACGCAAATTGCCGACCTCATCCGCGAATTGCAGCAAGTGCGCGACTTCCTTTCAGCTTTGAAAGAACGCCTCAATTGAGTTCTTTTGCACGTATTTTTTTCCTGAACATGACTCAATTTAAACGACATACCGTTACTGCCGCTTTGCCTTATGCAAACGGCCCTTTGCATATTGGCCACATTGCGGGCGCTTACCTGCCCGCAGATACCTACGTGCGCTATCTGCGCCTGAACCGCGAAGATGTAGTGTTTGTATGCGGGAGCGATGAATACGGAGCAGCCATTACCATCCGTGCTAAAAAAGAAGGCATCACTCCGCGCCAAATCATTGATAAGTACCATTCCATCAACAAAAACGCATTTGAGCGATTCGGTATCAGCTTTGACATTTATCATCGCACATCCGAACCCATCCACACGGAAACTTCACAGGCTTTTTTCCTGAAACTGCATGAACAAGGCCTGTTTGAGGTACAGGAAAGCGAGCAGTACTACGACGAGAAGGCACAGCAGTTTTTGGCCGACCGCTACATTATGGGTACTTGCCCGAAATGCGACAACCCCAAAGCCTATGGCGACCAGTGCGAAAAATGCGGCAGCAGCCTCAGCCCCTTAGAGTTGAAAAATCCTATTTCTACGCTGACAGGCACAACACCCGTGCTGCGCAATACCAAACACTGGTACTTGCCCATGCACCAATTTGAACCATGGCTGCGCGAGTGGATTGTTAATGAAAAACAAAACCAATGGAAGCCCAATGTTTACGGGCAGTGCAAATCGTGGATAGAACAGGGCTTACAATCCCGTTCCATGACACGCGACTTAGACTGGGGCGTACCCGTTCCCCTGCCCGAAGCTGCGGGCAAGGTGCTTTATGTGTGGTTAGATGCCCCCATCGGTTACATCTCCGCCACCAAAGAATGGGCAAAAAACAACGGGAAAAATTGGGAAGACTACTGGAAAAGCCCCGATACCAAGCTGGTACATTTTATCGGCAAAGACAATATTGTTTTCCATTGCATCATCTTCCCGATTTTGCTGAAAGCACACGGCGAATTTATTCTGCCTACCGATGTACCCGCCAACGAATTCCTGAATCTGGAAGGCGACAAAATCAGCACCTCGCGCAACTGGGCTGTCTGGCTGGATGAATACATGGACAGCTTCCCTGACCGCACCGACGAACTGCGCTACGTGCTTACATCCATCAGCCCCGAAAACGGCGACAGCGAATTTACATGGCGTGATTATCAGGCACGCGTAAACAACGAGTTAGTGGCAGTGCTCGGCAACTTTGTCAATCGCGTGTGGGTGCTGATGCACAAATATTTTGAGGGAAAACTGCAAGGCAGCGGCACCATTGACTTTACCGATGAAACCCTCCGCCAAGCAACGGTTGAAACTTACGATGTTTTACAAAAAAGCCTCAGCAGCTACAAATTTAAAAACGGCTTAAATGCGGTGATGGATTTGGCACGTGCCGGCAATAAATACCTCACCGACGGCGAACCATGGAAAAAATTTGGCAGCGAGCCCCAAAAAACGGCCGAAATCCTCAACAACTGCGTGGTACTGACGGCACATTTGGCCGTTTGTATGCAGCCTTATTTACCGACAACAGCCGCCAAACTGTTCCGGTTGTTGCAAATGCCGCAAACTACCTACTGCTGGGATGAACCGCTTGTTCTGCAAGCAGGCCATCAGTTGGCACAGCCACAGTTGCTGTTCCAAAAAATTGAAGATGCGGAAATAGATCAACAAATTCAGAAATTGGAGAAAACCAAACTGACACAATCACCGGCCGCACCTTTGAAGGAACAAATCACCTACGAGGACTTTACCAAACTTGATATCCGCGTAGCAACCGTGCTTGCTTGCGAAAAAGTACCCAAAGCAAAAAAACTATTGCAACTGACCTTAGACACCGGCATAGACCAACGCACGGTAATCAGCGGCATTGCCGAATATTTTGAGCCCGAGTCGCTGGTCGGCAAACAAGTACTGCTGTTGGCCAACCTCGCACCTCGCGAAATGCGCGGCATCGTTAGCGAAGGAATGATTCTCAGCGCACAAGACCGCGACGGCAGATTAGTACTCGTAGGCCCCAATGATACGGTTATCAGCGGTTCACAGGTAAGCTAACACATTGATAGTCAGAACCTCAAAAAAAAATTAAAACTTTTTAAGAATTAAGGGTTACCTTTTGCCTGCTTTCGGTATTAAGCACCAGAATTTGAAACTTTTCAAAACCCAAAAAAATTTAAGTACAATGAAAGCTCTGAAATTATTCATTCTGGTATCTGTATTTGGTTTCTTCGCTGCTTGCGGTGGTGCTAAAACTGAAGAAACTTCAACTACTGACTCTACTGCTGTAGAAGCTCCTGCTGAAGCTCCTGCTCCTGCTGCTGACTCTACTGCTGCTCCTGCTGACTCTACTGCTGCTCCTGCTGCTCAGTAATCCGCATTGACAACAACTCAAACCTATTAAAACTTGCCTGTTCGCTTTTTTGGCGGACAGGTTTTTTTATTCAAAAAACATTACCTATCTTTGCGCCGTCAAAATCGTTCCTTTATTTGATAATGTTTCGCGCTTTGCTTGTTTGCAATGGTTCATCCATGTTTCCACCAAACATCCCTTTATCCGAATATTCGTGTGTCGGCAAAGCCTATGATATTATCTCTAAGGCGGGGTTTTGTTTGAACTAATTTTTGGAAATTATTAACCATTTCATGGAACAAGTAACATTTGATTCTCTTCCGCTGTCAAGCGGAACCTTGCAAGCTATTGCCGATATGGGCTTCACGCTTGCCACTCCCATTCAATCACAAGCTATCCCTCTTGCCATACAAGGACTTGACGTGCTCGGACAAGCTCAAACCGGCACAGGCAAAACAGCAGCCTTCGGCATTCCGATTGTAGAAGCAATTGACTCCAACAGCCGCGAAACACAGGCTTTGGTGCTGTGCCCTACCCGCGAACTGGCCGCACAAATTGCCGAAGAAATCAAGAAAATTGCCAAGTACGAACCCAATCTGAACGTTGTGGCCATCTATGGCGGCGACAGTTACGAGCGGCAACTGCGCGAGTTGAAGCGCGGCGCACAGGTGGTTATCGGTACGCCCGGTCGCGTGATAGACCATTTGGAAAGGGGCACGCTGAAAACCGATGCCATTCGCATTGCCGTTTTGGATGAAGCCGACGAGATGCTTAACATGGGCTTCTTGGAAGACATGGAAAAAATCCTCGGCGGCCTGCCCGAAGACAGGCAAACCATGCTGTTTTCGGCAACTATGCCCAAGCCCATTCTGGAACTGACCAAAAAGTTTCTCCATGAGCCTGCACACGTAAAAATTGAACGCACTACGCTGACCGCCTCTTCCATTGCTCAGTACTATTTTACCGTAAAAAGCAATCAGAAGGTGGAACTGATGGCGAGACTCATTGAAAAATACGATGTCAAGTTGGCCATTACATTCTGTAACACCAAGCGCATGGTAGATGAGTTAGTGGCAGAACTGCACGTAAAAGGCGTTCAGGCAGAGGGGCTGCACGGCGATATGAGCCAAAGCCAGCGCACCAGCGTTATGTCGCGATTCCGTAACGGCATTACGCACATTTTGGTGGCTACCGACGTGGCTGCCCGCGGTATTGACGTAAACGATGTGGATGCCGTATTCAACTACGACATTCCTAACGATATTGAGCAATACGTACACCGAATCGGCCGTACAGGTCGTGCCGGCAAAACAGGAATTTCTTTCAGTTTTATCACACCCCGCGAATTGGGCAAACTGCGTGAAATTGAGCGATTTACCAAGTCGCGTGTAGAAAAAGGCGAAATTCCGATGCCGCAGGAAATTGTACAATTGCGTCGCGAACGCTTTGCAGGAAAAGTAAAAGCGGCAGTAGCCGAAGGCGGTTTAGAAAACTTTTCAGCACTTATCAACCAATTAGTGGCAGAAGGTTATTCGGCAGAAGACCTCGCGGCAGCACTTGCAAAAATGGCAGCCGGCGAAATCAACCGTCCGTTTGGCGAATTGGATATTATTACCGACCGTTCTTCGCAACAAGCATCCCGATTTGGAAGAGGGGACGGTTTCAGCGACAATAGCCGCCGCGATGGACGTGGTAACGGCAGAAGCGAACGCGGCAGCAGCTACGGTCGCCGTGAGGAAAGTAGTCGCGGAGGCTATCAGCGCGCCGGCAATGATAAAATGATTCGCTTGTTTGTTGGCTTAGGACGCAATGAAAAAATCAGCAAAGGCGATATTTTGGGCGCTATTGCCAACGAAACAGGCATCAACGGAAAAAATATTGGCAGCATTGAAGTTTTTGATAAGTTTTCGTTTGTAGAAATTCGCGAACAAGACGTACAAATGGTTATGCGAGTTATGGGCAAACGCAAAATCAAAGGCAAATACCCCAATATGGAAATTGCCGATTAATTTGCCCTGCACCTCAAAACAAAGCTATCTGTCAATACGGGTAGCTTTGTTTTTTTTATGCAAAATCACCATTGGCGGGAGATGAAAACTGCACATAAGCTACGAAAAACCAACAAGTTCCCCGACATGCGAAAGCATAAATGATTTGCCAAAAATGTTTGTGTAAATCATTGAAAAACAATCATTTAAATCCAACTATACTCCAATACGCGTCAGTTTTTTGTATATATCGGCCTTAGCGACAAACCACACTGCTAAAACAAAGGGCTGCCTCGCAAGAGCAAGCAATTTACACCGTAAATTTGCGGTATGGAATCAACGCAACAAGAGATGCTGCCTGTAATGGAAGCATTCTATACAATACAAGGGGAAGGCCATTGGCAAGGACATGCGGCTTATTTTATTCGTTTGGGAGGCTGCGATGTAGGCTGTGTGTGGTGCGATGTGAAAGAATCGTGGGATGTGAATGCACACCCCCGAATTGCCGTTGCCGATATTGTCGCACAGGCTTTGCAGCACCCTGCCCGTATAGCAGTCATTACAGGCGGCGAACCGCTGATGCACAACCTGAACAGCCTGACAAGCACACTCAAAGCCGCCGGATTCCGCACGCACATTGAAACATCGGGTGCGCACCCTTTTTCGGGAATATGGGACTGGGTTTGTTTTTCACCCAAAAAATTTATGGCACCCAAGCCTGAAATTTATGCCCACGCCAACGAACTGAAAGTGGTTGTTTACAACAAAAGCGATTTTGACTTTGCCGAAAAGTTTGCGGCTGTTGTTCCTGCCGACTGCCGACTATTGCTACAACCCGAGTGGGACAAATCGGCACAAATGATGCCGCTGATTGTGGACTATGTAAAAGCACATCCGCAATGGCAAGTTTCGCTGCAAACACATAAATTCATGGCGATTCCGTAGTTTTTGACGATGCGCAAAAAAGATTTACAAGCGCTGCTGGATGAGCAGGCCGCCCGTTACAACCGCCCTGAATTTATTGCCGATGACCCGATTCAACTGCCGCATCGCTTTGCGCAATTGCAGGACAAAGAAATAGTGGGCTTGTTTGCAGCTGTACTGGCATGGGGACAGCGCCAAACCATCATCCGCAGTACAGAAAAAATTATCGCGCTGATGGGCGGCGAACCTTATCGCTTCGTTTTACACCACCAACCTGACGACCTGATTCCGCTGCAAGACTTTGTGCATCGCACATTCAACGGCACCGATTTGCTGTATTTCATCCACTTTCTGCGGTGGTACTACGAGCGCAACGAAAGTTTGGAAACAGCCTTCAGCAATGGCATCAACCCGCGCGATTTGACCGTAGAAAACGGTTTGATTCACTTTCACCGCCTGTTTTTCAGCTTGGAAGATGCCCCTGTACGCACCCGCAAGCACATTGCCACACCCGAGCGAAAATCGGCGTGCAAACGGCTGAATATGTTCCTTCGGTGGATGGTGCGCCGCGATGATGCAGGGGTGGATTTTGGCTGCTGGCACCGAATCAGTCCTGCACAATTGGTTTGCCCGTTAGATGTTCACGTGGAACGTGTCGCGCATAGGTTAGGGCTGCTCAAACGCACCCAAAGCGACTGGCAGGCTGCATTAGAACTCACGGCCAATTTGCGCAAGTTCAATAATCACGACCCCGTGCGCTACGATTTTGCCCTGTTCGGGCTGGGGCTGGCAGACAAGGGCTACCAACTCTCTACCGGTGTTTAATTGGAAGAAAAAAAGTTGCTTTGGTACCGCTTTCAGGCGCAGTTTTATCTTCTATTCGCACTTCGGCTTTGTAACCAGATTGTTTTTGCAACAACTCCAAACGACTTTCTAAAATCTGTGAGGACATGGATACATGTCCACGCGCTGATTTGGATTTTGCGGCCTCGTCTCTACCTACCCCATTGTCTTCAACAACAACGATGAGTTGGTCGCCATTCAGGGTAAAATTGATGCGAAGCAAACCATTTTCTTGTATGTTTTTTAAGCCGTGTTCTACTGCGTTTTCAACCAGAGGTTGAAGCAGCATCACAGGAATCAGCAATTCTTCGGTTTCCAAATTGCCATTCTGCTCAATTACATAGTCAAATTTATTGCCGAACCTGAGCTTTTGTAAATCTAAATAATTTGTCAGCATGACTATTTCATCGTCCAGCGTGGTAAACTCCTTTTCCGACTGTTCAAGCGTTTGCCGCATCAGTCGTGAAAATTTGGCGATATAATTTCCTGCTTTTTTGGGTTCATCTTTTACCATCACATCCTGCACGGCAGCCAGCGCATTAAAAAAAAAGTGCGGATTCATTTGCGCCCGCCGCCAGCGCTGCTGTGCAAGTAAAAGGTCATAACGGGTTCGCAACTGCTTGTTGTTCAGGAAGATATAAACCACTGCAATCAGCAATACGGCAATAATGATGCTGCCTGCCAGCAATGCGTTCCGACGGTCTAACGCCAGTTGCTGAATGGCTGCTTCCTGTTCTAATGCCTGAATTTCATTTTCCTTCACTTCCAAATCAAAGGCTGCCTGCAACTCCGCCACTTGTTTGCTGCGTTCGGTATTAAAAACACTGTCGGAATACTGTTTGTGCAACCTGTGCCAGCGGAAGGCAGAGCGAAAGTCTTGACGGATGGAATCCAGCATGGCATATGTATTGTAAAGCCGTGCCAGCTCGCGCACGGCACCGATTTGCTTGGCTTCTTTGATACCGTCTTCCAAATACTGCTCGGCCAGTGCATAGTTGCCGCTTTCCATGTACTTTTCGCCGATATTGTTGTAGGAAAACACCATCAGGTAGCGATTGCCTAAGGCTTTCTCAATCTCCAATGCCTCCAAATAGTATTTGAGTGCCTGCGATGTTTTGTTCATTTTTTCATAAACGCCGCCCAGAAAATTCAGCGCATAGGCCTCGCCGGACTTATTGCCCAGTTGCCGGTGCAGGGCAAGCGAACGTTCTACGTAAACAAGCGCTTTGTCAGGCTGTCCCAACAGGTTGTAAAGGTTGCCAATGTTACCTGTGATGATGGCTATCGGAAAAGGCTCCTGCAATTTTTCCATGATTTTCAGTGCCCTGAACATGTAGTTAATCGCTTGTTTGTAGTCTTTCATATCTTGATAAACAGCGGCTATGTTGTTCAGGGCGCGGGCTGTTCCCTTGCGCTCGTTGAGTTTTTCATACAAACGGGCAGACTCCTGCAAGTAACCCAATGCCTCCTTGTGCTGCGACTGGTCGCCAAGCAGCGAGCCAAGTCGCATGGCAGCATCTGCCGTGCTAAATGCCCGATTCTGTTCTTTGGCAAGCCGATAAGCCTCTTTGCAATTGATAATGGCATCTTTGTAATTCCCTTGTTCGGTTTGGAGGGAAGCCAATGCAATCAGCGTTTGTATTTTTACGGTATCGGTGTCGGAAAGGGACGTTGCAACCTGTTGCAAACTGTCAATTGCAGGCTGTTGTGCTTGCAGGGCAGCACTTGAGAAAAGCATCCACAAGCCAAAGATTATCCGATTTAACTGTTTCATGTCGGTTTTTTGGTGCAATTTAGCCATTGGAACACTTTTTGGCTACTGTTTTCAGTAATCACAAAACGACGCACAGCATACAAAACCCTATGAAAATTGCCATTATAGACGACGAGGCACACCACCGAAGCTATTTGAAAGAACTCTTGGCCGATTGCGCATCTGCCATGCAGTTGGTAGGCGAGGCAGACAGTGTGTCGTCTGGAATCAGTCTGATTCGCGAGACAAGGCCAGATATATTGCTGCTCGACGTTGAAATGCAGGATGGCACAGGCTTTGACCTTTTACAAAAAATACAGCCCGTTGAGTTTCAGGTAATTTTCACTACTGCCCATCAATCATTTGCTATTCAGGCGTTTAAGTTTAGTGCGATTGACTATTTGTTGAAGCCTGTTGAGAACAATGAATTGGTAACTGCCTTGCAGCGCGCCTCGGAAAACAAGCGATTGAGCGATGTGCAAGTACAACTGACCGCACTGATGGGTAACATCCAAAGCCTCAGCAATGAGCCGCGCAAAATTGTTTTGAAAGATGCGGAAAATATACATCTGGTAGCTATCAGCGATATTATTCGCTTGGAAGCCGCCAACAACTACACCTTGTTTTGTTTGGCCGACCAGCGCAAAATCATCGTTTCCAAAACATTAAAAGATTATGAACGCCTGTTGGAAGAACATTTTTTCTTTCGTTGCCATCAGTCGCACCTGATTAACTTGCACTATTTGCAACGCATCGGCAAAAAAGACGGCGGCAGCGTAATCATGAAAGACAATTCGGAACTTCCGCTGGCTATCCGCAAACGCGATGCCCTGATAGAACTGTTAGAAAAAATGTTTTCCTGAAAATTTCCCAGTATGAAAAGCCTCGTTCGCCTGACGGCGGCAGTTGTGCTGACAATGGTTGCATTGAGCGCAAATGCCCAAATTAACAAACAGAAAATCAACGAATTACTACCCGGCAAGCGCTGGGCATTGGCACTTTACATCGTACAAAGCTCATTGGGGGCGGATACTATTTTGCGCGTACACGACTGCGCCAATGAATTTCTGGAAGTAATGCCCAACGGCACTTTTCTTTCTTCCAATTTGCGCAAAGCAGGTACTTGGCAAATTATGGACGATTCTACGGTTCTTTTCAAAAAACCTTCGGGGGCAAAGCTCATGCTGGCAAAAATCAACTATCTGACAGCAGACAGCCTCACCATTACCGACTTTGCCAAAAACAAGGACGCTTTTGTGCAAACCTTTAACAAATGCCGCGCCGATGATGCCACCTTTGTAGATTCGCGCCCCGAGTTCAGCCTGCTGGAAACTTGGTCGGTTATTGCAGGGGCACAGTACTTCCGCGCCGGATTTGCCGAGTTGGGCATCGCACGAGGCGACCTGACACTTTGGAACAGCCTGCTGTACTCCTACGGCGCACATGTGGAGTTAGCCCCGTGGAACAATATTTACGGATTAATGGCGCACGGATGGATAGAAGACAAGCGATTCCTGTTTGGCGGAGCCGTGGGTGCGTACAACGACACCAAACATACATATGTTGCATTTCGCCCCTCGTTGGGCTTCACAGCCAAGCAGTTGCTGCCCAAGGGCTACTCCCTGCATCTGGCTTACGGTTATAACTTCATCATCGGCGAACAGCGAAACAATAACATCAACCTGCACAATATTTCCCTGCGCGTGCGCATTCCGTTCAGCAAGCAGGAAAGAAAAGTGCGCCGCTTTGAAAATCAGGAATATGAATAGTCAAATCCGTTTATCTTTGGCATTTTAAGCGAACTATGTTACGAGATTCTGTACGTGTGTATGCGCCTGCAACGGTTGCCAACGTTGCCTGCGGGTTTGATGTGCTTGGTTTTGCCCTCTACGAGCCCGGCGACGAAATAGTGATGCGCAAAACCAACAGCGATAAAACGGAAATTGTACTGATTACGGGAGACGGCGGCAAACTCAGCCGCGATGCTTCTAAAAATACGGCCGGTGTGGTAGTGGATGCGTTTTTGCAACATATCGGGCAAAAAACGGGCATTGCCATAGAGTTACACAAGAAAATGCCGCTTGGCAGTGGTCTTGGTTCCAGTGCGGCAAGCGCCGTAGCAGCCCTTTTTGCCATCAACGAACTGATGGGGCAACCCCTGACCCGTTTGGAAATGCTGCCCTTTGCCATGGAGGCCGAGCGACTTGCCTGTGGTGCTGCCCATGCGGATAACGTAGCACCGTCTTTGTTGGGCGGCTTTACCCTTGTGCGCAGCTATGAACCGCTGGATGTTATCAAACTCAACACTCCGCCCGACTTGGTGGCTACCGTTGTGCACCCACACATAGAAATCCGCACGGAAGATGCCCGCAGCATTCTCCGCAAATCCGTAACGCTTAAAGATGCCATCATACAGTGGGGCAATGTGGGCGGTTTGGTGGCAGGGCTGCTCATGTCGGACTATGCGCTGATTGGCCGTTCGCTGCACGACCAGATTGTAGAGCCTCTGCGCGCGCTGCTGATACCTAATTTTGCGCAGGTAAAAAAAGCAGCCATGCAGGCCGGGGCATTGGGTTGCAGCATTTCGGGGTCAGGCCCTTCCATATTTGCCCTTAGCACATCGCACGAAACAGGGCAGCGCATCGCAGATGCCATTACTGCCGCTTTTGCAGAGGTTAATATCGCTACGGACTGCTACGTTTCGCCTATCAACGCCGAAGGGCCGCGCCTGCTGGATTAAATTTTCTGTGAGCAGCGGTATTTTTGGTAACAAAATTGCCCTAAGAGTTTTCGTCTAACCAACCCAATAGCACAAGATGACGCAAACTCGTACAATTTTCTATTGGCTCGCAGCCGGTCTGTTCTTCATTAGCCAGTCCCTGATGGCGCAAAATTGGGAAACCTTGTTCACGCAAGGGCAGCAGGCACTCGCAAAAAAAGACTATAAAACGGCTGTTTCAGCCTTAGAGCGCGCCTTGCCAAATGCCGAGCAGGAGTTCAAAACACAACATCCCAACTATGTTAAAACCCTCTACACGCTTGCAGAAGCCTACAAAGGCATCAACGAAGCCAAAAAAGAGCGCACCTGTTACCTGACCATCCTCAACGTAAAAAAAGACCTGCGCGAAGAACGCACCAAAGAGTTTGCACAGTTGCAATTTCTGACTGCCGTTACTTACGTACAAACCAAAGAATACCCCAATGCCGAGAACTATTTCACCCAATCGCTATCATTGCAAAAGTCGCTGAAACAAGACCAAACTGCCGACTTTGTTGTTACTCAACACGAATATGCCCGATTGCTGCGCCTGACCAATCGCTTAGACAAGGCAGAAGCACAATATGTACCTGCCTACGAACAAGGCATCAAATTGCTCGGCAATAAAAACCCGCGAATGGCAGAAATGGCAAGTGAGATGGCAGATGTTTACTTCCGCCTGAAAAACTACGAAAAAGCCAACGAGTTCTACCTGAAATGGATTGACCTTTGCAAAGCCCAGCAGATTCCGCCTGCACAATACTATACCGCCTACTATCAGTTGCACATGGGCTGTAAACTGCTTAACAAACCACAAGAGAGCATCCGATACGGCAATGAGTATATCAGCCATGTACAAACAAACAACGCAGGCAAACTCACGGAAGAACTTGACAAAGTCATTAAAAACTATGCAGAGATGGGCGAATATGCAGCTGTTGCAGCAATGAGTCAGCAAAAAGCCAATGCCGTTAAATCTGCCCATACCGAGCAAAGCATGGAATATGCCTCTGCCCTTGCACAATTGGCAGCGGCAGAATTGCGCATCGGTAAAGCCAACGAAGCGGAAAACAACCTTAAAAAAGCTATTGAAATCAGCAAAGCCAATAAGAAAACACCTGAGCATGAGGCAGTTTGCGTAGAGCAAATGGCAAAACTGGCCGCACTGTACAAGCAAACAGGCAATAAAGCCAAAACAGAAACTACCCTGCTGGAAGTAGCCGAACAAGCCAAAAAACTGAATGACAAACAGGTGCAATATGCCAAAGCCATAGATTCGCTTGCCTTTTACTACTTGGCCATACCCGATTTTGCCAAAACCGACTCCTTGTTGAAGTTCAACATTGAACTGCGCAAGAAAAACCTCACCGATAAACATCCGGACTATGGTGCATCGCTTGCCAATTACGCAGATTTCCTGATTGCGCAAAATAAGCTCGAGGCAGCCGAACCCCTCCTGAAACAGGCCAACCTCATAGATGCCAACTATCACGGCAGAGGCAGCCTCGAGTATACCCTCAGCACGCTCAAACTGGCAGATTTGGCAGCCTTGCGCAAAAACTATCCGGAGGCCATGCGCCTGTACAGAAGCATGTTAGACAATCAGCGTAAACTGCAAGGCGAGCAAAGCCCTGCTTATCAGGCAACTCTGAAAAAGATTGCAGACATTAACGCAGAGATGAATAAAAAGTAAAATTTATGACACAAAGATGCGTTATACATCTGTAAACGACGATTACAAACCTCAATGAGATAATCCGATGGTACAAAAAGTTTTATTTTTTTGCTGTTTTTTTCTAAAAATCTCCCTTGCGCTATTTGCGCAGGAGTCCTCTCAGTTAGAAAATGTGCGGGTACTTCTGGACGGCGGCAATAAGTACACCCAAAGCGGTGTTGTTACACTCAAAATTGAAGCAGCAGGAGCCCGCCAAATGATGGTGAGCCGTTTCCCCAACTTAGACGGCGCAGAATGGAAAGAATTTCAAAGCGATTATGGGCAAATCAATCTGGGGAACGATGAAGGCGAAAAAAAGGTATATGTAAAACTGAAAGACAAATACGGCAACGTAACCGCCCCCATAGAAGCTACCATCACGTTAGACCGCACGCCGCCCAAAAATCCGAAAATTGCCATCAATGCAGAGGGCGGTTTTGTGAACAACCCCGAAAGATTGGTCAGCTTAGAGCTTCAGGCCGAAGAAGCTAAGTATATGATGCTCAGCAATGTATCTACTTTTAAGGATGCACGCTGGCAAATCTATCGCACCACTTTGCCCAACTGGAAATTAGAACCCGGCGACGGGCTGCGCAAAGTGTTTGTCAAATTCAGGGATGAAGCCGGCAATGAATCAGCCGTTGCCTCTGCCGAGATTTTTGTGGATGCCATCCCTCCCGTTGACCCGCGCATCACCATCAACGGCGACCAGAAATTCACCACCGATATCAACGGTAAAGTATCGCTTGCCATTTTTGCCCGAGGAGCCAACGATATGAAAGTCAGTGAAAAAAGTGACTTTTCCGATGCCGAGTGGCAACCCTATAAAACCACGATGGAATGGAAATTTGATTCGGAAAAACAAGGCGTGCGCACCATTTATGTCAAGTTTCGCGACCAAGCACAAAATGAATCGGGCGTAGCTTCCGACAACATCATTTTAGACAACATGCCGCCTGAGGATTGCAGCGTAGTTATTAACGGCGGCGCTAAATATGCCGAAGACCCGGACAAGTTCGTAGAGTTAAAACTCTCTGCCAAAGGTGCGTTGTTTATGATGATTAGCAACCACCTCAACTTTGCCGGTGCGCGCTGGGAGCCTTTCAGAGAAACCGTTAAATGGAAACTTACCGGCGAAAATGGTGAAAAAACGGTTTACGTGCGTTTCAAAGACGAATACGGCAACGAAACAGGTATCGTAAAAGCAAGTATCATTCTTGCGATTTAGCAGCCTGCAAGCAAAATTAGCGATATGCTTTTTATCGCTAATTTTGCTTTTATGATGCAATACAAGTTTTTAAAATGGGCATTGGCCGCTATTTTTTGCATAAGCAACCTCGTGTTGCACGCACAAAATCTTCCCCTTGCCAGCCCCAAGTGTGAATACAGCCAAATAGTCGGTCTTACCAAAATCAGTATTCAGTACAGCCGTCCGAGCGTTAAAGGCAGAAAGATATGGGGGCAACTTGTCCCCTACGACGTTACGTGGCGCACGGGTGCCAACGAAGCCACCGTTATCACCTTTTCGGACGATGTATGGCTCAACGATTTGCGAATAGCAGCAGGCAGCTACGCCCTCTACACCATCCCGCACAAAAGAGGCGAATGGGATGTGATTCTCAACAAAAATTCCCGTTCATGGGGCACTACCGGCTTCCGCCCCGAAGACAACGTACTTTCCATTAAGGCACGCAGCCGCAAAGTACCTTTCACCGAAACGTTCAGCATAGATATTGAAAATATCACCCGAACAACGGCCTTACTGGTGATGACATGGGAAAAAATCGCTGTCAGCGTTCCCATTCGCGTAGAAGTGGATGAAAAAGTCAATAAAAATATCACGGAAGCCATTAAAACGGCAGGCGATAATTGGATAATTTATGCCAATTCGGCAGAATACTGCCTGCGCAACAACATAAGGCTTGGTGAGGCGAAGCAATGGATAGATAGGGCCTTAGAACTCAAACCCAACAGTTTTTTCCCGCACTGGTTGAAAGCCGATTATGCAGCCCTGCAAGGCAACTTCAAAGAGGCTATTGTTTCGGCAGAAGAAGCCCTTCGCTTAGGAATTGCAGAAAGCGGCAGCAATTTTTTATACAAACAGGAGATAGAAAAATCAATCGCCCTATGGCGTTCTAAAATCAACTGATTATTTTGCCGAACCGTTCATACTGTACGCTATGCAATATCAGATACATCAGGTAAAAGACTTCCGCTATATTGACGAAGGCCAAGGAGAAACCATGCTCCTGCTGCACGGGCTGTTTGGCGCACTCAGCAATTGGGAACACGTAGTTGCCCACTTTTCCAATCGCTATCGGGTGGTGATTCCTATGCTGCCCATTTACGACATGCCTCTCACCAATGCAGGACTTGAAGGTCTTACTGCCTTTGTCGCCGACTTTTTGAAAGAAGTTCCGCTGGGCAAACTGACACTTTTAGGTAACTCGCTTGGCGGCCATATTGCACTGATTTTTGCCCTGAAAAACCCCTCTGCCGTTAAACGCATCATCCTTACGGGTAGCTCGGGGCTGTTTGAAAATGCCATGGGCGGCTCCTATCCCAAACGCGGCAACTATGAGTTTGTCAAAGAACGCGTAGAATATACTTTCTACGACCCGCACGTAGCTACAAAAGAGTTGGTTGATGAAGTTTTTGACGTTACCAAAAGTATCCCCAAGTGTATGCGCATGGTGGCTATTGCCAAATCGGCGCAGCGGAACAACCTCGCCAAAGAACTGGGGCACATTAAAGCCCCTACCCTGCTCATCTGGGGACTTAACGATACCATCACTCCGCCCAATGTGGCACATGAGTTTGACGAACTGATTCCCAATACGGAACTGCGCTTTATTGACTGCTGCGGACATGCTCCCATGATGGAGCATCCCGAAATTTTTAACCAATATGTAGATAATTTCCTACTAAGAAACCCCTGAAAATGAGTAGTGGAGAGTTTTCGTTGGAGCGCCTGATTACCACCATTGCCGTCATGCTATTTACGCTGACCATCATTTTTTTATTTCTTGTCAATAAGTCGCAGTGGATAGAAGAAAAAAAGGTCATGGAATTTCGCTATGACAGCCTTAAAATGGCACTGGGCGGCAAATCATGGAAAATGCAGGAAGCTCTTCGCTACGATTCGCTGCAAAAGCAGTACTTCCGCAACAATCGCTATGACCCGCTGGTAAGCAACGGGTTTCGCATGTATGGCCTTTTTAAAGACTTTGACAACACCTACACCATCAGCGAAGTAGCGGAAAAATTTAACATATCCAATCCCAAATCTATCAAGGTCAGCGAGGCCGACGGTGAAAACTGGTACATTGTGCCCGTCAAAGGCGTGCATTTGGTGCGCCCCAAAGAAACTGCTGCCTCTATCGCACGCCTGTATTACCGCAACTCGGCGGACTCGGTGCTTATCAAGCAATTCAACCAAAAAATCAGCAGCGGGCAAATGATTTTTATTCCGTTTGAAAAATAACCCCAAGTACATTAAATCAGTCCTATTGCCAGCAAAACCGCCTGCAAAAAAGGACGAAGCGCGATGCGCAATTGTTTGAGTGCCTGCGAAATATGATATTCTACCGATTTCTCGCTCAATGACAGTTGTCGGGCAATTTCTTTGTGCGGCAAACCCTCGAAACGGCTCAGATGAAAAACAACCTGTGTTTTTTCGGGCAGTGTTGCCATAGCCTGCTGAACGGCCTGCTGCAACTCAACTATGATATTTTCATCCTGAAAACACTCATTTTGAGCTTGTTGCAGGCTGTAGGCCATAAATTTTTCCTTGATGAGTTCTTCTCTGAAATGGTTCAGCCAGCCATAGCGAACGGCTGCAAACAAATAGGCCGATAAGTTATCAATGCCGGTATCGGGCTTTTGCCACAAGCGAATGAAAATATCCTGCACAATTTCCTCGGCCACCTCCGATGCAACCTTGCGACAGGCAAAATCAAACAACCGACGGGCATAACGCGTGTAGATAACGTGAAATGCCTGTCGGTCGTGTTCAGCTGATTTTTTGAGTAATTCCTCGTCGGATAAATGCTGGTAGTCCATTATTTAATCAGGACAATATAAGCACGCGGCAGCCTATCGGGGAATTTGTTCAGCTATGTACCCCATGCTGCTCACATGCTGCCCGTTGCGATATGCCAATATAAAGAACTGGTTGTAACCACAATAGGTGGCTACTTGCATACACAACTCGTGGCTGTTGGCTTCATATACCGGAAATCCCAAATAGATTAATCGGAATGTCATTTTTGGTTTGCTAAACAAGTCTGTATGCGTCATAATCACATCTCCTTCTGTGCTAAAATACACAATTTTCATACCTCATTGCAATATCGAATGATTCAATGACAAATTGTCGCTGATGTCGGTAGGCAAGTTGCAACCTCAGTTAGCCTGAAAAATACCCAGCTTGTCAAGTCGTTCAATTACCGACAGTTGGGTGCGTATAAAGTGCTGACGGTCAGGGTCTTGAACAAGCAGCGTATTAGGCGGATAAAAACTATGCTCGGCATAGCTTTGTGCATAAAGCTCGAACCGTTGCCGTGCCAACAGGTTGCCCATGGCAGGTCGGTGGCGGAAATGCCGCAGTGCGTTCAGGTCAATATCGGCATTGGCAACCATGCTTTCGCCGTAACCTGCCTCAGCAAGCACAAGGCCGTTGTAGTTAATAATTTTTGATACGCCGTCGGTGGAAGCGAAGGGTATGGGAGTGCCGCCCATGCCTGCCGAGTTTGCAGAAACAACGTAAGCCATGTTCTCGATGGCACGTGCCAATTTTGCCACGTTTTTTTGTGTCAGCAGCGGGCTGCCGACTTCCGACGTATTGTGCAGAAAAATTTCCGCACCGCGCATTGCCAAGCAACGTGCAATTTCAGGATATAAAATTTCCTCGGAAGCAATGCAAGCCAGATTGCCGATGTCGGTTTTTGCAACAGGAAATACGCCTTGCAAGCCGTATATATCAAGATATTTTTCCCATACGTCGTGCGGTGTGGGTGCAAACATGGAATTCAGGCGGCGATATCGCAACACCACATCACCCGAAGGTGCAATAATAAAACTGCACTGAAAGTACAGATTGGGGAAGTGTCGGTCGGTTTCATACGCATTCCCGCTCAGGTAAATATTGTTGTCCTGCGCAAGTTGTCCCAACCATTCATACTCTTGGCCGTCGGGGGCTATGCAAGCCTTGTACAACCAGTTTTCTATACTCTCCCCCATCGGGAAGCCCGTCAGAAAGTACTCGGGCAGCACAACCAGCTTGGTATCTTTGCCGATAAAACCGATGGAGGCGCGTATTTGCTCACCGATGCGCTGTATTTCGCGCTGAATATGCGCGGTAACTTCCTCACGTGTCTGTAAACTGTTTACCGTATGACAGGTAGTTTGCAATGCAAGCGCTTTGTATATCATAGCCGGTTTTTCTGTTGTCTTGCAGCAAATAACTATTTTTTGGTGAAAGTGTCAATACATTAGGAATTTTACTTTGCCATAATTTTAGCCAAAACTATCGGGGCTTTGCATAGCGGGCAGCCAACATTTCGGCGCAGCGTTCGCCATCCATAGCGGCAGAAGCTATTCCCCCTGCATAGCCCGCTCCTTCGCCACAAGGAAACAGCCCCGCAATTTGCGGATGTTCCAGCGTTTCGCGGTTGCGAGGGATGCGCACGGGAGACGATGTGCGGCTTTCAACGCCTACAATCTGGGCTTCGTTGGTCAGGTAGCCTTTCATTTTTTTGCCGAAATCTTTGAATCCCTCGCGCAGGCGATGGGCAATCTGCACGGGCAGCACCTCATCCATGGCAACCGAAGCAAGCCCCGGCTGATAGGAGCACTCCGGCAGTGAAGCAGAAACTTTGCGGTTTACAAAATCTACCATGCGTTGGGCGGGTGCTGTTTGCCTGCCTCCGGCTATGCGACATGCGCGTTGTTCTATCTCGCTCTGAAACATCATGCCTGCCAGTTCGCCGTATTGCGCATAGGGGGCTAAATCTTCCTCATCAATGGCCACCACAATACCGGAGTTGGCAAAGCGGGAATTGCGACGGGATGGCGACATGCCATTTACAACTACCTCGCCCGGAGCAGTTGCTGCCGGAACAATGAAGCCGCCCGGGCACATGCAAAACGAAAAAACGCCTTTTTCTTTGCCTTTGTAGACAATCTGGCTGACTAACGAATAGGAAGCGGCAGGCAGAAAATCGCCGCGGGTTTCGCAATGATACTGGTAGCTGTCTATCAACGATTGCGGATGCTCTATGCGCACACCCAATGCGAACGGCTTGGACTCAATCAGCACTTGCCTGTTTTTGAGCAGATGAAAAATATCACGTGCCGAATGTCCCGTTGCCAGAATAACGCCAATGCCTTCTACTGTACTGCCGTCATGCAGCCGAACCCCTTTCATTCGGCCGTTTGCAATCACAAAGTCGGTAACTTTCGTATTAAAATGCACTTCGCCGCCTGCTTGCAAAATACTTTCGCGGATATTGGTAACAATGGCAGGCAGTTTATTGGTGCCAATGTGCGGATGCGCATCTACCAAAATTTCGGAGGTAGCGCCGTGTGCCACAAATATTTCCAAAATACGACGAAAATCGCCTCTTTTTTTGGAACGCGTGTAAAGTTTTCCGTCGGAGTAAGTACCTGCACCACCTTCGCCAAAGCAATAGTTAGATTCGGGATTGACCACATGGTCTTTGTTGATGGCTGCCAAATCGCGGCGACGGGCTCGCACATCGCTGCCGCGCTCTATCACAACCGGTTTAACACCCAATTCTATCAATCGCAAGGCGGCAAACATACCGGCAGGCCCTGCTCCTACAATAATTGCCTGAGGTGCATGGCTTACGTTCGGATAGTCCTTGCGGTATGCTATCAGCGGTTCGGGAAGTTCGTCCACATAAACTGCGGCGCTTACATTAACTTTCACTTTTTTGGCACGGGCATCAATCGAGCGGCGCAACATGCGTACAGTAACCTTGCCCTCAGCCATTGCCTGCTGCCATTGCCCTTGTCGGGTAACATATTCCGCAAAAGCCTGATTATCAAAAGCTATTTCGGGAGGTAGTACAAGGTCGAGCAGGGTTTTCATGACAGTAATTAAAAATGCAAAATTAGTTGAAACATTTTTTTCTATATCCGTTATATGGATTTAATCAAACTTTCGTTGTAACTTTATATTCATAAAACTGAACTGTGATGAACGTCTCGTTTACTACTTTTGATAAGGTTACTATGAATGACAACGCCTTTGCATATGACCTCTTGGGCATGTACATTGGAGAGTTGAAGGATTATCTGGTACAGGTAGCACCAATCATAGCTGCCAGAGATGTAGGCGCTTATCGTTTTTTGAATCATAAGGTGCGCTCAATGGTTAATACTTTGGAAGCATCTTACCTGCTGGAAGCACAAGCGAACTTACAGCAACAAATAACCAAAGGCGCTTCGCAACAAGAAATAAACGAATTGCATCAAAAATTAGTGAGCATTGTCAATCAATTGATTAAAGTTTTGGAAGAAAAGAAAAAACATTACGCAGAATTTGACAATCAACCGGCTTGATAATTATCTACTGCTCGGCGCACACTGCCGTATTTTTTGAGTAACTCCGATGCCTCTTCGTAGCTGATATTGAGTTGATTCATAACCATTCGCGTGCCTCTGTCCACCAATTTAAGGTTGCTTAGTTGCATATCCACCATTTTGTTGCCTCTTACCCTGCCTAATTGAATCATCACGGTGGTTGAAATCATATTGAGCGCCAACTTTTGGGCAGTACCGCTTTTCATGCGCGTGCTGCCTGTTACAAACTCAGGGCCTACAATGATTTCCACGGGAAACTCGGCCTCGGCAGCAACAGGTGAACCCGGATTGCAAACAATACAACCGGTCAGCAGGCCGTTCGCACGAGCAGCTTTCAACCCGCCGATTACATAAGGTGTGCGCCCCGATGCGGCAATGCCAACTACTGTATCCAATTCGTTGGGCAGATACTCGCCGATGTCTTTCCATGCCTGCTCAAAATCGTCTTCGGCAAACTCTACGGCCTTGCGGATGGCAGTATCGCCTCCGGCAATCAGCCCGACCACAAGGCCGTGTTCTACTCCATAGGTTGGCGGACATTCGGAAGCATCCACAATTCCTAAGCGACCGCTCGTGCCCGCACCAATATAGAACAACCTGCCTCCCTGTTTCATACGGGCTACAATGGCACCGATGAGTGCTTCCAACTGCGGAATGGCTTTTTCTACTGCCAAAGGAACAGTTTTATCTTCGTTGTTGATATTTACGAGCAAATCGTGGATGCTCATTTGCTCGAGGTGGTCGTAATGCGACTGTGATTCGGTTACAGATTGCATAAAATGTCTATTTTTCAGCGGTTAGTCAAAAAACAAATGTATGATAATTCGCCCAAAGTTTCAGTAATCTGCCTTTGCCATAATCAAGCACCATACGTACAGGACGCACTCCGTTCGGTAGTAGCCCAAACCTACCGTCCGATAGAGCTGATTATAGCAGATGATGGCAGCACCGACGATTCCGTCGCCAAAATCCGTGAGATATTGCCGCAAATTCCGACAGAAATAGTAGTTAAAACACTGTTCCTGCCGAAAAATATAGGCAATTGCAAGGCTTTTAACCTTGCGTGGCAAATGGCAACGGGTGATTTTATCATAGACCACGCCGCAGATGATTTATTACTTCCTGCGCATGTAGCCGGTCTGGTAGCGGCTTTTCAAAATGCTCCCCCGCATGTGGGAATTGCCTTTTCTGATGTCTGGATTGCCAATGAAGATGCCCAACCTGTGCGAACGTTTTACAAACGCGATGCAAAAGGGCAACTTGCCGAGCAAGTGCCTTCGGGTGATATCTATGCGGATTTGCTGCATCGCCACTGTGTTTGTACGCCTGCCATGATGATACGCAATGAGGTATTACAACGGCTCGGCGGCTACGACGAGAGTCTGACCTATGAAGACTACGACTTTTGGGTGCGCTCTTCCCGCGAATGGCACTACCTGTTTACCGATAACATTACGGTTGTTAAGCGGGAAGTCAGCGGCTCGCACAGCGACAAAATGTATCGGAAAGGATTCAGCCCATACCGTTACAGCACTTTGCAGGTATGCCGCAAAGCGGCTGCACTCAACCGCAATCCATCGGAAGATGCAGCCTTAGCCCGCATGGTGCGCTATCAGATGCGGCTGTGTCTGCGCCAAAGAGATTTCACCAATTTGCAAGGATTTTATGAATTGCTGCAAAAAATATCTAAAATTGGCATCGCAGACTGTTTGCTGGCCTTGCCGCTGTTATTTGTCAATCGCTTAGGATTTTCTACCGTTAAATATTAGTTTTAGGCCATTCTAAAATTGTTTTATGTCCGACTTATTCATCACCCCCAAACTGCAAAAACTGTTGCCGCGCCTGCGTGAATTCATGCGCGAAGAGGTTTACCCTTTGGAAGAGTTATTTCTTACCCGTCCATACATAGAATTAGAGCAAAACGAATTGGCGGCGCTGCGTCAGAAAGTAAAAGCAGCAGGCCTGTGGGCTCCGCATTTGTCGGAAGAAGAAGGCGGCGTCGGCCTCAATCTGACCGAGTTCGGGCAAGTCAGCGAGATATTGGGTACTTCGCCGCTGGGGCACTATGCTTTCAATTGTCAAGCACCCGATATAGGCAACATGGAGTTGCTGCACAAATACGCCTCTCCTGCACTGAAAGAGCGTTACCTGCATCCGCTGATGGAAGGCCGCATACGCTCCTGTTTTTCCATGACCGAGCCTGAGTTTGCAGGCTCAAACCCTGTGCGAATGGCAACCACTGCCGAAAAAGTTGGCGGCAATTATGTTATCAACGGTCATAAATGGTTTACCTCATCGGCAGACGGGGCGGCATTTGCCGTAGTAATGGCAGTTACCAACCCCGAAGCAGCCCCCCACGCACGGGCAAGTATGATTATTGTGCCGTTGGAAACCCCTGGATTTGTACATGTGCGCCGCATCCCGATTATGGGTGAAGCAGGCAGCGGCTACATGAGCCACAGCGAAGTTCGCTACGAAAACTGCACCGTACCCGCCGAGAATCTGGTAGGCAACGAAGGCGAAGGTTTCAAGCTGGCTCAGGAGCGATTAGGCCCCGGGCGTATCCACCACTGTATGCGCTGGATTGGCATTTGCGAGCGCGCCTTTGAGTTAATGTGCCGCTATGCTGCCCACCGCGAACTGTCGGAAAACACACCCATTGCTTCCAAGCAAATTGTACAACACTGGATAGCCGAATCGCGAGCACAGATTAATGCTGCCCGCCTAATGGTATTGCATACGGCTATGGGCATAGACCAAAAGGGCACACATGCCATGCGCGTAGAAATTTCTACCATCAAATTCTTTGTCGCCAACGTACTGATGCAGGTAGTGGACAGAGCCATTCAGACGCACGGTGCGCTGGGGATTACGGAAGACACCCTGTTGTCGTTCTGGTATCGCCACGAGCGCGGCGCACGCATCTATGACGGGCCGGACGAGGTGCACAAGTATGTAGTTGCCCGCGAAACGCTGAAAGACTACGGCATAAAAATTTAATTTGATTGGCAAAATCTGATATTTGCCTTTGAAAAAACCAACAACACATGGCCGAACGCAGCAGTATTTTTGATATGATAGGCCCTGTTATGATAGGGCCTTCCAGTTCCCATACGGCGGGGGTGGTGCGTATCGGGCGCACTGCCACCAACATTCTGGGACATATTCCCGACAAAGCCGAAATTACTTTTTACAACTCATTTGCCCGCACCTACGAAGGGCACGGCAGCGACCGTGCCATCATAGCCGGATTGCTGGACTTCCCGACAGATGACATCCGCATCCGCGATTCGTTCCAATATGCAGAGGCACAGGGCTTGCAATACTCCTTTAAAACCGTGGGTAATGCTTCTACCTTTCACCCCAATACCATTAAACTCAACCTTTGGCACAACAATGAATCGCTGGAACTGATAGGCATCAGCAAAGGCGGCGGCATTATCGGCATTGAAGAAGTCAATGGCTTTGTTGCCAATTTGAGCGCAACGCTGCATACGCTGATTATTCTGGCAGATGATGTAAAAGGAACTATTGCATTCATTGCCAGCATTTTAGCTAACGAAGACTGCAATATTGCCACCATGTCGGTTTCGCGCAAAGGCAAAAATGATATGGCATGTCATTTTGTGGAAATGGATTCGCCGCCGCGTGCGCTTACCATAGACTACATTCGCAGTCTGCCTTGGGTGAAAAAAGTTAATATGCTCATGCCGATAGATTAACCATAAAACATTTCGGAGGGTTTTAACGTATGGTAACTTTGAGTTTAATTTGCAAAGCGTCTCAATTTTACCTCACTTGACTTTTTGGGCTTAGGGTAACTTTTTCCTATCTCAGATTCATAGAAGCGAAAGTACTGTATCTATGATTGTATTATTTTCACGCTTTTTAAAAAAATGTTACCGGAAAAAATGTACACTTTCATGCGCCTGACGGCTGCCATTCTCTGTTTCTTCTGTACCTCTCTTATCGCCAACGCACAAGACAACCGATGGGACTTACAACGTTGCATCAACTACGCAGTAGAGAACAACCTCCAACTGAAAGTATCCCTACTAAACATTGAGGCCAATGAGGTAGCGCTGTTGCAGTCAAAAATGGCACGCCTGCCCAACCTCAACATGAACGCCAACCAGCAATGGAACCAAGGCCGCTCTATTGACTTCTTTACCAACCAGTTTACCAACCAATCGGTTGCCAACTTCAACGCAGGTCTAAATACGAGCGTTACCGTTTTCAATGGCTTTCGCCTGAACAACACCATTAAACAAAACGCTGCCGCGCTGGAAGCCAGTCGTTTAGACGTGGCACAGGCCAAAAATGACCTGATGCTGAACATCATAAGTGCTTACCTGCAAATACTTTTCAACAAAGAACTGCTCGACGTGGCACGTACACAGTTGGCCAATACCGAAGAGCAACTGACGCGAACTATGAATCTCATTAAAGCAGGTTCTTTGGCAGAAGCCAGCCAATATGATGTGATTTCGCAAAAAGCCAATGACGAAAACCGCATCACTATTGCAGAAAACAACTTAGATATTGCCATTGTCAGGCTCAAATTACTTCTGCAATTGCCTATTGAAACACCTTTTGAAGTAGTAGTACCTCCCCTGCCTGACCCCGCGGAGTCGGATGTAATTATGCCGGCGGCAGAAATTTTCGCCATTGCACAGGGAATACAGCCCAACGTGATGAGTGCGGATAAAAACATTGAAGTGGCGCGCTACGGTATAGACTTGGCAAGAGGTAATGCCATGCCTACGCTATCCATCTTTGGTTCTTTACTGTCGGGTACATCCAGCCAAACACGCACCAATACTTTCGGTATGCCGGTAGCGACTATTATTGGTTTTCTGACCGACAACCCCACACAAACCGTTTCAACCATTCAAAACAGAGTGGTTAGCAGCGAACGCACGCCTTACTTTGAGCAATTGCAAAACAACCTCCGCAACAGTATCGGTTTTCAGGTGCAAATACCCATTTTTAACCGCTATCAAGTGCGCGCGGGTATTGCCAACGCTAAGATACAGTACAACCGCAGCGTACTGCAATCGCAGGTTGTACGCAATCAATTGCGCCAAACCATTGAACAAGCCTATGCCGATGCCAAAGCCGCTCAAAAGCAATTTATTGCTAATAAAACCCGTGTAAAATCGTTGGAGGAATCATTTCGGGTAGTAGACCAGCGCTTTGCGGCCGGTGCCGCCAATTCGTTGGATTATGCGCTGGCGAGAAACAACCTCAACATTGCCCAGTCTGACTTGGTGCGCTCCAAATTTGACTATATTTTCCGCCTGAAAATCCTCGATTTTTATGCAGGAAAAGAACTGAAACTCTAATCGAAAACCTACCATTTCCAATTAAACGATGGCGAAGCGAAATAACAACCGACTTTACATTATCGGCGGCATTGTGCTTGTGGTGCTCATAGTATTTGCAGCAATTGCCCGCCGCCAAGGCTGGATTGGCAAAGAAAAGCCGATTGAGGTCATTCTAACCAAAGTAAAAAGAACCGATATTATCGAAAAAATAAGTGCATCAGGCAAAGTACAACCTGAAACCGAAGTGAAAATATCTCCTTTGGTTTCAGGTGAAGTTATCGATGTGCTCATCAAAGAAGGCGACTCGGTAACGGTTGGGCAGGTTTTGGTAAAAATTAAACCCGATAACCTCCGTTCGGTATTAGACCGCGTTCAGGCCAACCTCAATACCCAACGGGCGAATCTTTCACAAGCAAAAGCGCGGGTAGAGCAGGCCAAGGCGCAACTCATCCGCCGCAAACAGGAGTTAGACCGCACCAAAGTTCTGCACGCCCAAAAAGCCGTCTCCGATTCGGAACTGGAAACGGCTGTTACTAACTACGAAGTGGCACAGGCAGACCTTAAATCGGCAGAGCAAAGCGTAGAAGCTGCCCGATTTACCGTTATGAGTGCCGAAGCCCAAGTAAAAGAGGCCAGTGAAAACCTTTCGTTTACGACCATTACCGCACCCATGAGCGGTATTGTTTCCAAACTAAGTATTGAAAAAGGTGAGCGCGTAGTGGGTACTTCCCAAATGGCCGGTACCGAACTGCTGCGCATTGCAGACCTCAACACGATGGAAGTGCGGGTAGATGTGAACGAAAACGACATCATACGCGTCAATAAAGGCGACTCGGTAATTGTTGAGGTAGATTCGTACTCCTTTCAGGGAATGAAATTTGCAGGTATTGTAACCAAAATTGCCAACAGTGCCAAAGAAACACCGGGACAATCATTAGATGCCATCACCGAGTTTGAGGTGCGCATCCGCATATTGCGCAGTTCCTACGAACAACTCATCAAAGAACGCAAAGGTGAAGAACCGTTTCGCCCGGGTATGACGGCTAACGTTGAAATTATCACCGACCGTAAAAACGGCGTACTTGCCGTACCGCTTGCATCGGTAACAACGCGTGCCGACAAAAAAGAAGCAGGTACAAGCACCACTGCATCGGCCAACGACCCGAATACACCGCAAGCAAGCCGCGACACCAAAAAATCAACTATCAAAGAGGCCATCCGCGAAGTTGTATTTGTCAATGCAGATGGCAAAGCCAAAATGGTGGAGGTAAAAACGGGCATCAGCGATTTTGAGAATATAGAAATCGTATCGGGATTGAAAGAAGGCGATGAGATTGTGTCCGGGCCTTTCCTTGCCGTTTCTAAAACGCTGAAAGACGGCGATGCCATTACGCAGGCAAAAGAAGACAGCAAAAAAGACAAAAAGCAATAATATGTGGCAGTCTGAACTTGTTTTAAAAGCACTTACGCTGGCAGGTGAAGCCCATGCGAACCAAACCATACAAGGCTTGGAAAGACCCTATTTGGAACATGTAACAGGTGTAACAATGGAGGCACTCCGTGCCGCACTCACAGACAGCAGTTTAGATTATGACCTGCTGATTTGCTGCGGATTGCTGCACGATGTGGTAGAAGACACCTCCGTTTCGCTGGAAATCATTGAAGAGCAGTTTGGCCGTCGGATAGCTATGGGAGTTTCTGCCCTGACCAAAAACGAGGCTTTGCCCAAAGAACAACAAATGCCCGACAGCCTAAGCCGCATTTTGGCACTGAAACAGCCTGAAATCAACATTCTGAAAATGGCCGACCGCTGCAACAATTTGCGCCAGCCTCCCCCGCAATGGAATGCACAACAAATCAAATCCTACTACGAAGAAGCTATCTATATTTTGGAAACCCTGCGCGGCGTTAATCAGGCCATAGAAAACCGTCTGGCAGAGCGTATTGAAAATTACCGCCGCTATTGGCAATAGCAAATTTCAGCTTTGTTGATAACTGCAACCATCGCAAAATAAAAATCCTATCGGGCAGCAATACCTGACAGGATTTTTTGTAAATCAAATCAAGCGACTATCGCAACAAGAACTCAAAGCTGAGCGGCCAGCGGCGATAGGTATTAGGGCGTTCAGCATTGACTTGGCTCCAGCGACGGCCGCGGCCCACATATTCGTAACGCGCTATACGCGATATAGGAAACTCGGTTGGGTTGTCGGCTACGGTGCGTGCTTGTGCATCGGGCACACCCCAACTGCGCACTACGTTGAACACCGTAGTAGCACGGTCTGCCTGACCCAATTCGGCAAGCATCAGTGCCACTTCCTGCCAAGTAATCAGCGGATACAATACAACCGGTGTGATAGCACCCGGGCCGGGAGGAACAGGGTAGAAGTAGTTAATCCGTGTTTCAATAGCCAAGGCAGGGTCAAACCAATTGACAGGGGCTCCTCTGCGATTGACATCCCCCGGAATACGGTTGGCAACAAAGCTGTCGCTGTAATCATTCACACGGAAAGAGATGTAGTTCACCGCAGGCGGATACAATCCGGGGCCTGTGAGCGCATTGATGACGCGGTAGCCTGCCTGAGTAGCAGCATCGGCGGCCGTATAACCGTTTTGCAGAAAAGCTGCGGCTTGGTTGCGTGTGCCTGTATCAAAATGCAACATGCCAATCAGCGAATCGCACAGTTTTTCGCCCGAGCGGTTAGTATTCACCAACAAGCCTGTGGTAACAGGTGAGCCCCCTACCGAAGGGTCGGCCGCTGTATTGGCGCTGTATGCCTGAAATTGCTGTTTAGCAGCCTGCAAAGCAGCAATGGCACGGGTTTTGGCCTCTTCGGGCGAAAGCAAATTGCCTGTTCCGGGCTCCGGTGTTTGCTCATAGAACTTGGCGAAATCCAGATACATTAAGCCCTCTATCACTTTTGCGTTAGCTGTCAGCAATGCCTTGGCCTTGGCATCTTGCTGCGGGTTGGTGCTGAACGTATTTTTTTGGATGGCATTCAGTGCTTCCGCTACTAACGCATGTGCGGTGTAGGCACGGCGCGAATTGGTGGAATTTTGCGAATTATCGGTGGCCACCACTCCTTCCGCCTCAATGCGGTTGGCAAAAATAAACTGGCCTGCTGAACCGGTAGCACGCAGCTCCTCTCTGCCAATCAGCGAAGCAGACCAGCAAATTTGCTGATGTGCTTCAAAACCGTTTTTCAATGCGTTGGCAACCAAGGCCACCGTACCGCTGGCAGCAGTAGCATTTTCGGGGGTAATAGCTACCGGATTGTCTATCACCTTGAGTTTATCGCAACCTGTCAGGGCAATACTGAGCCCCAGCACAGGTATGATGATTTTATGAATAGTTTTCATAGTCGTCAAATGTGTTTAACGGGTTAAAATCCGACATTAAGAGAGAATGTGTAGCTGCGAGGAATGCCTGCCTCCCAGTAGTCAATACCGCGCACCCAAGCGTTTTGCTGACCTGCACCCGAAGTTTCGGATTCTATATCATAGCCGCCTTTATACTTGCTGAAAGTCAAGAGGTTAGCTCCTGTCAGAGAAAGGCTGAGTTTCTTGACAAAACCTCCGGGCAATTTGCTCAACATAGCTTTGGGCATGTTGTAACCAATGGTCAGGAAACGCAGTTTGGTGAAGCTGGCATCTTGTACCCAGCGGCTGTAATCGTCCAGAATGCCGCCGTTGGCAGCAGTAGCCGTAAGTTGAGCAGCAGGTCTGTCCCAAAACTCATCGTGCATACGGGTTCCGGGGGCAGCCAAATCGCGGGCTGTGCCGTTGAATCGCTTCAAACCGCTCTTACCGCCAAACAGCACGCGGGCAAACAGCCCTTTGTAGTCTACTTGCGTATTAATATTGAAATCAAATTTGGCAAAAGGCGAACCTAAGTAAATATCCTGTCCGGTGGCGGCAGGTGTCCACAAGCCACTCAGCGGATAACCTTCACGGATGCGGGCTACACTGAGCAAGCCGCCCAGAATCTGCGGCACTTGCCCGGGCTGTGCACTGATGTTAAGTCCGGTAACTTTGTTGTCCAATGTGGTGCCGGTAAAGCCCAGATTCCATGTCAGGTCTTTTGTGCGAACTATATCGCCGTTGAGCGAAAACTCAAATCCTCTATTATACATCTCACCAACGTTAATCAGGTTTTCCGTAAAGCCGCGGTTAGTAGCAGGGTTTACGCCTGAGTTAAGCAGCAGGTCGCGGAATTGTTTGTTGTAAAACGTAATCTCAAAATTCAAACGACCTTTCAACAATGAACCGTCTATGCCCACTTCGGTTTCAATTTGTGTTTCAGGCTTCAAATCGCGGTTGCCCGGGGTGAGGAAGTTGATAGCCGAAGCACCGTTGTAGCCGCCCGCATCTAAGCCAAAAGTAGGGTTGATGAAGAAAGGCGGCGGCTGCGTTCCCGATGTACCCACAGCAGCACGGGCACGGATGTTGTCTTTGATGCTGTAGCTCACGGAAGCGCGAGGATAGAAGAAGAATTGCTCGCGGAAAGCCGTGCCGCGGTCAAATCGTCCGCCCAGATTGACAAAGAGTTTGTCTTTGAATCCGATAGTTTCGTTGAAATAAATACCCAACGTATTGACAGGCGTGCGCAGTTCAAAGTTAGAGCCTGCGTTAAATGTTTGATAACCGCCAAGGAACTGCTCGTCAATGGTTGGTACGCGGTTCTGAAAACGGGCATACAAATAAGTACGCAGGTTTTCGTCGTACTGCAAGCCCATGGCCGATTTTACGTACAGGTCTTTGTTGATTTCCCATGCATGGTTTACACCAAGCGTAAAGGTGGTTTGCCGCAACACTTCTTTGTCAACATCCAAACGACCGGTCGGGAACAAGCTGACCACGCCGAAAGGATAAATCATTTTGCCGTCAATAGTGCTGTTGTCAATACCCAAGTTAGCATCCACAATCAGGTTTTGGGTGATGTTATACTTGGCATTTACGCTGCCAATCACGCGCTGAATGTCATTTTCACGGCGGATGGTGGTGTATGCATCGGGCGAAGGAATACCCAAATCAACGCGGGCGGCCTGTCCCGGGCTGCGCACTTGGTCTAAATTCATAAAAGGCATGGCGTTGGAGTTTCGCCCCCAAGCATTGACAATGAAAAAGCCCGGTGCACCACCCGGCAATTGTTTGCGTTTGTCGGCAGAGTAATCGGCATTCACACGAACCTCAAACTTGTTGGTCGGGCGCGAAGTAACGCTCACGCGGAAACCATTGGCGCTAAATTCGGTGCCTTTCTGATGGCCGATGTTGTTTTGCGTACTGGCAGATGCATAATAGCTCAGCTTATTGTCGCCGCCCGATACGCGGAAGGTATGGCGATTGAAAGAACCCTGACGGAAGGCTGCTGTCATCCAGTCGTTGCCTAATCCGCTTTGTTGCGCAAATTGGTCTATCTCTGCGGCAGTATAGCGTCGGGCAATTGCTGCACCGGTCTGCGCTTCGTTTACCAAGTTAGCCCATGTGCGCACCTGTTCCTGTGTCCAGTCTTTTTTGTAGTTCAATACGCCGCGGTGCACTTCGGTAACGCCTGCGTCCAAACTGTATTCAAACGTAGGCTGACCGCCACCGCCGCTTTTGGTTTTGATAACGATTACACCTGATGAAGCCCGCGAACCGTACAGCGAAGCTGCCGCCGCACCTTTCAGCACCTCAATGCTTTCAATATCTTCGGGGTTAATGGCAGCCAACGCACGAGTACCGTTGTTCATACCAAACGAAGCAGAGCCTGTACCATTCACCGCATTTGCGCCTGTGGTAACGTTTCGGTTAGAGTTATCCAAGAAGATGCCATCCACAATTACTAACGGCTCCGATGCCCCGATAATGGAGTTGCCGCCACGGATGCGAAAACGGAAACCGCCCCCGGGCGTTCCGTCGGCAGAATAGGTTTCCACACCTGCCAAGCGGCCTATCAGCGCATCCTCCACCGTAGGGATAGGCAGTTCGTCCAGCGTTTTGCTGCTCACATTGGCACGCGAAGTACCCAACTCCTTTTGTTTGGTTTGTACCGCCAAACCTGTTACGACGATGTCTTCCAAATACAAGTCGGTACTTTCCAAGCCAAAGTCAAAAGTCTTGGTTTCGTTGGCCGCTACACTAACGGCAACTTCTTTTTCTTTAAAGCCGATACTGCGAATTACAAGCGTTACAGATTTGCCCGCAGGTACCCCTGTTAAGCGATATTGTCCCGCAATATCAGTTGCTGTGCCGATGGTAGTTCCTTTTACCTGCACAGTTGCGCCCACCAGCGGCTCGTTGTCGGCCGCATTGGTGATTTTACCGGTGATAGTTCCCGATTGCGCCCACAGCCATTGCGGCAATGCCAGCAATAGCACCACAATCAAATAGCGTTTAAGTTTTTCCATGTTCATAAGGCTTAGGTGTAACGTTATGTACTATGGCCTAAATTAATTAACCTCATTAACAATTTTTACTATGAAGGCACTAAATTTTCATAAATTTGTTTCAAACCCATTTCCTCCGCTTATGAAACTGAAAAAACTGATAGTTGCCCTGCTTAGCTCAATGACTGTTTTACAGGCAGTTGCACAAAAAACGAAGCCTTCGCTTCAACAAGAGTTAGACACGATGATGGTTTGGTTCACGGGCGAGTTTGACAACTTCCAACAAGTATGGATGGAAAAACGCGACTCGGTAAAGCCTGACCTGATGCATGAACACATTCATTCTATTTTCGCACCGGTGCAAGTGCCCGCATTTGGCAAGCATGTATTCTACGTAAAACAATACATGGACGGCAACCCCAAAAAAATATACCGGCAACGCCTGTACAGCTTTGGCATTGATGCAGTGGAGAAAGCCATCCGATTAGATATTTACAGTTTTCCTGTGGATAGCCTCTATTATGACGCGCACCTGCAACCCGAAAAACTCCGCAACCTCAGCCCCGAACAACTCATCACTACGCCCGGCTGCGGTGTATTTTGGAAACGCAACGGCGACCACTTTATTGGTTACATGAAGCCGAAAGCCTGCAATGTAGTTTCTAAACGCACCGGCAAACGCATCTACATCACCGACAGCCTGAAACTCACCCGCGATGAAATCTGGATTCGCGATGAAGCGGAAGATGAGGATGGCAATTATGTATTCGGACACAAAGGCAAAATTCCACACATGCTGAAACGCTCTGTTTATTATTCTGCGTGGATGGTAGTGCAAAATCCGCTCAAACAAAATGAATACTTCACCATGCGCAACCTGCGCCTGCACAACCAAGGCGATAAAGTACGTTTTGTTACCGAAAAAGGCGAACCGACCAAATACTGGCTGGAACTGTCGGAGGTGGTGTACGGCAAAGACCTGAATGTTCTTAAATTGGCCATCTACGAAGACGGCAAGCCCGAAGCCATTGCCTACACATGGGGCAACACCGACGCCAAGCGCTTAGGTATCAATATGCGAAGTTTGCAGGCAGGCGTTACATTGGAAACCAAGAAGTAAGCAAACACATATGACACACAGAAGAAACGCACTCAAACTGATGGTGGCAGGCGCAGTGGCACTGTCTGCCGATGCGCTTGCCAATCGCATGGAGAAAACAGAAGCTGTATTGGGAAGCCGTCTTTCAGGTCAAATCCGCCACTCGGTTTCACGCTGGTGCTACAGCGACCTCAGCTTAGACGAACTTTGCATCGCCGCCAAACGATTTGGCATTGAATCGGTTGAGTTGCTCAACATAGAAGAATTGCCGCTACTCAAGAAACATGAACTTACCTGTGGCATGGTGTCTGCCATCCGCGATGGGTTTGGCATACCCAAAGGATGGAACGACCCGCGCAACCACGAAGGACTGATGAAACTGTACGCCGACCTGCTAATTCCCGAAACGGCAAAAGCAGGCATGACCAATCTCATTTGCTTTTCGGGCAACCGCAACGGCATGAGCGATGAACAGGGATTAAAAAACTGTGCAGCCGGATTGAAAAAATTGATTCCGTTGGCAGAAAAATACAAGGTAACACTCGTAATGGAACTGCTTAATAGTAAAATTGACCACAAAGACTACATGTGCGACCACACCGCATGGGGCGTGGAACTTTGTCAAATGGTCGGTTCAGAAAATTTCAAACTGCTGTACGACATCTACCACATGCAAATTATGGAGGGAGACGTTATCCGCACCATTCGCGAAAATCACCAATATATTGCACACTATCATACGGCAGGCGTACCCGGACGCAATGAAATTGATGACACCCAAGAGCTTAACTACCCTGCCATTATGCGTGCCATAGTGGAAACGGGCTACAAAGGTTTGGTTGGTCAGGAGTTTATCCCAAAAAATCAGGATAAGTTAGTGTCGTTGGAAAAAGCTATCAAAATATGTACGGTATAGAAGCGTAAGTGATTTTGCGTAAAATTTACACATAAATTTCTGAAAATCAAGCGTCTAAACCTAACGAATCTAAAAGACCCGTTAGGTTTATCATATCGTCAGCATCAGGCGGCTAAACGGCGCAGTCATGCAAAGCAGGCATTTAACCATCAATTCCTGCTTCCGTAATAAATATTAACAAAAATAGAAAAGTAATTTTGCTTATTTTCTGCCAAAGGCATCATAATGACTCGTTGCGCCAGAAAATCGGCCATGAAGCCTGCCTCCACACCCGTTACGTTGGTTCGGAAGTTGCCAAACTCGAAGGCTACCGCACTGCGCACCGAACCCCCAAACCCGAATGTACTTTGTGAAAGACTTTCCCCAAAGCGCGAAGTGCGCACCACTTGGTCAAACGAAGGATGACGGTTAGGGTCATACTGTTCCAGCCTGATATTGCCCGAACCAAAGCGATATTCAATCAGATAAGGAGCAATGACGGCAAGCGTAGGGCCTGCGGAAAACGATGCAGCCACTTGCACCCCCTGCTCGGCGGCACGACGGAACAGAATGAGTTCGCGTCCGTATTGCGGACGAACCAGCAATAAATGATTTTGCTTGCCGGGGATAAACGATTCGCCGCTGAGACGGCTCTGCGCACGCTGTTCTTTCGGATGGCGCACATTGACCACATCCAGATAGAACAAGTGATACATTTGGTTATTGATACTGCGCGTATGTTTAATCATACCGCCGCCAATTAAGCCGGCATTACTGTTCAGGTTAATTCCGTAGCCTGTTTGGCGGTTGTAAGGCGGGTCTTCTTCCAAGGCAATATCTTGTGCGTACAAGGCACCCGCAAGCAGTGTTAATAAGGCTAAGGCAAAATATTTTTTCAAGGCAAATCCCATATTTTTGAGCCAAATTAATGCAAAGATGGCACATTTTAAAAATACTTATCTGGGAGACTTGCGTACAGAGTCCATCCATATCAAATCAGGTACTCGAATCATTACCGATGCACCAACGGATAACCACGGAAAAGGAGAAGCCTTCTCGCCGACCGACCTTGTTTGTGCCGCACTCGCAAGCTGCAAAATGACTATTATGGGCATTTTGGCCAACCGCGAGCAGATAGACCTCAGCGGAATGACCTGCGAAATAGAAAAAATTATGGAGGCCAATCCGCGCCGCATCGGTGAAATTAAAATCACTTTTGAACTTCCTAACAGCCAACTGAGTGAAAAACACCGCACCATGCTGATAAATGCTGCCAATACTTGCCCTGTTGCGCTCAGTCTGCATCCCGATATTAAAAGAACTGTGGTCTATAATTTTTAATTGTTATAGCAATTTTCTTATTTTCACAAATGAATTAAACAACACACTCAACCTCAAACAATTGTTTTATGAATGCGGATGTGCAGAAGTATGTGTCTTCTATCGGGATTACGCTAGACCGTTTTATAGCGCAGCGTCAATCAGATTTTCCCTATGCGAAAGGTGAACTTTCACAGTTACTGCGCGACATTGGGCTGGCAGCCAAAGTTGTGAACAAAGCCATTATGAACTCCGGTTTGATTGGTATAGAAGGCCCGGCGGGTGAGCAAAACTCTTCAGGCGAAGACCAACAAAAACTGGACGTAGTTGCCAATGTGCGCTTTATTCGTGCCCTGACTCGCGGCGGTGAGGTTTGTGCCGTCATTTCCGAAGAAGAAGACGAAATGATTGACACAGGCAACCACAACGCCAAGTATGTTGTTGCAATGGATCCATTGGATGGTTCGTCTAATATTGACGTAAACATGCCATTAGGAAGTATTTTTTCCGTCTATCGTCGCAAAAGCCCTATCGGAACTCCTCCGACCATAGAAGATGTACTGCAAAGAGGTACGGAACAAGTAGCAGCGGGGTATATTATTTACGGTTCTTCCAACATGTTGGTATATACCACAGGGCACGGAGTGAACGGATTTACCTATGACTTTTCTATCGGTGAATTTATTTTATCGCATCCGAACATGCGCAGTCAGGATGACGGTAAAATTTTCTCTTACAACGAAGGCAATTTGTACGATTTCCCGCAAGGTATTCAGGATTTTATTGAGCATTGCCGCCAAAATAAGTTTTCGGCACGCTATGTAGGCGCACTGGTTGCCGACGTGCACCGCAACCTGCTCAAAGGAGGTATTTTCCTTTATCCTGCCACCAAAAAAGCACCCAAAGGCAAACTGCGCCTGATGTTTGAATGTAATGCACTGGCTTTTCTGGTAGAGCAAGCGGGCGGCGTTGCTACCGACGGCGAGCAACGCATTTTGGAAATAGTGCCAACCGAAATGCACCAACGTTGTCCGTTCATTGTCGGCTCAAAAGCAATGGTGGAAAAAGTAACTGAAATGCTGAAAGCGCACAAAGAAGTATTGGCCTAACACTTGGCATAAGGAGCGCATCCTATTGCCAAGTACATGACCGCATACAGTAAAAATCCCGACAAGTTTTAACAACTTGTTGGGATTTTTGCCTTTTATATATGCCAAATGCTACGGCATCGTGCGCTCAATGGTGATATTACCCACGGTGATGGTGATTTTTTTATCGCAATCTCCATTGCCCCAGTCCACATAAATAGTCAAGCCGCCGCTTTTAATTTCATACCGTCCGCTGACAGGATAGAAAGTGTTTGCCCGAACACATGAGCCTTTCATCAGAATAGGCGTAACAATATTGGCAGTAAATGCTCTTCCTTCTTCTGTTGTACCTGTTGTAGAACCTGTTACCTGCATTTCATCATCAGACACATCCAGCGGGCGAGTACCGAAGTTATAGCGCACACTGCGGCGAAATTCGCTGATTTGCACCTGTCTGCCGTTCGGGCGCGTAATGGTCAGATTAGTGCCCAACACATTGTAGCTCAGCACTGTACCCGAAAGCGTACGGTCGGAAATGACAACAGTACCGTTGATGGTGTGAGAGCCGTTGTTGTAGTTGTCAAATACTACGGTGCGCTCGGCAAACATATTGCGACTCCCCCGATAGGTAATGGTCATTTTGCCTTTTCGGGTACGGTTGCCGCCAATGTTACAGCCGTTACCATAATCAACGGTGATGGTGCGCGTATTGTCGTTAATGCGAATAGTGGCGCAGCGTTCGGGCTCTTCCGTGCGTCCGCTGCGCAAGCCGTCGTCCACACCGTCAAAAGCATCTTCTGCCGCGTCAATGGCATCCTGCACGGCATCTTCCGACTCGTTGTTTTGCATAGATACCGATATGGCATTGGCATCTACCGCTTCATCATTATTCTTGTTACATCCCGTAAAAAAAGCAGCCAGCATCATAAAAGCAACTGCTGCATAACTTCTCATTGTCATACGTTTGAATTGTTTTAAAATCTAAATATTGGACAAGTTTATCCCGTAAAAGTTTAATGCGATAGCGGTTTAAATGGGTTTTAATGCGCTGTGATACTCTAAAATAAGTGCACGAACTGCCGAACGTATGGCGTTGCGCTCCGAAAAATCATTAGGATTGACTTTTTGGCGAGGAAAGTCGTAATGATATCCGTGGTTGCGGTCTAAACAGCGGGTGATGTAGCCAAATGGTTGCAAATCTAAGGTTTGCTGGTTCTGTCTGAAAATACAGGTTAAGTAATCATTTTCGCTGATGTTCCATGCATAGCCCGTCATGCGCGAACCCAGTACATCTACCTCAAAAATACCGTCCGATGAAAGATTAGTTCTTACGATGCTGTTAAATACCAAGTTGGATTTATCGTTGGCAACTGCCTGAATTTCAAGGCGAAAACGATTGCCTGTGCCTATGCGTGTTACTTTGTAGTAGTACAACACGTTCCCTCTTTTCACATCGCCGGAAAACCAGTTGGGGCTGTCCGAAGTGTAGTGGAAAAACATTTTTTCGCCCTCGGGTTGCAGCCAAGGGTCATACAGCAGCATCGGTTTGGCGCGTTCTATTTGCTCAACGCTGGGCGATTCGCCTACTATATCCCGAATGATTTTAGACTTGGCAAAATTGGTCAGGCGGGTTTGCTCGGCTGCAATTTTACGGTTCGCTTCTTCTATCCGCAAGCGTTCTGCCTTGGGCGCATTGCGTGGAATGGCCAATGGTTTAGGCAGTGTGTTGAGCAAGTTGCCGATGAATATCCGCCCTTCGTTGATGTTGTTAAATTTAGTGTCTTCAATGGTGCCTTGCGCATAGAAAAACACCATATTGGCGCTGTCTATGCCCAATGCAGCAAATTTGGCCTGAACGGCATCCTGCAACGAAGGCGTAATGCTTTGCAGCCAATTATTGCGCTGAAGTTCTTCGTAGAAAGCAATGGCGCGACGCGGATTGGAGGCTTCTCTTAAAACGTCGGCCGTTTTCTTCTGCAGTTGCTCCAAACAGGCGTTGGCGTTGGCATCACCTATCAACCGACGAACAACGGGTTTCTCTAACTCTGCTTTGAAGGCCAGCAATGATTTTATCTCTCCTTTAAAATGAGCTTGCCATTCGCCTATGTCTATCTTAAAACCGCTTAAACCATAGGTCTGTTGAAGTTCTGCCAAACCCTCAACCGTAGCCGCTTTTTGCTCAAATCTTTTCAGCTCGTTCCAAGCAGGCTCGGCAAAGCGCAGTTCTTCGCTCGGCAGATTGGTTTTGATGGCAGACAAGCGGCGCAGCGTCATAATTTTGTCATTGCCGGTCTGATATTTTACCAGCAGGCACAGGGCTTTTAACTGCATTTCTTTGGCATAATCTGTTTGCCACTGTTGCTCTATTCCGTCAAAAAGTGCTGCTGCTTCCTCGGGTTTCAGGCGTTGCCCCGAATATTGTGAGGGTTTCAGGGCTTCGTAGGCCAATTCGGTTTTTGCCAACATACTGCCCTGTTGCGCATAGCGGCGCAGAATATCAAACAGCAAGGCGCGGTCAAGCGTGGTATTGCCTGTTTGACGAAATTTAAGAAGTTCGGCTTCGTAGCGGTTGGCCAGATAGGCCGCATCAGGCTCGGCCGCCGCACGATTGAGCATTTGCAGTGCTGTCGGGTAATGTATTTTGTAGCGATAACTCATCATGCCGGCACGCAGAGCAGCGTTAGTGTCGCCTGTTTGTGCCTGTTCGTATGCCTGAAAGAAATCTTTCAGGTACAAGTTGGGCATATAGTCGCTGATGATTGGAAACGGATTTAATGCAACTGCTTCGGCATGGTATAGCTTAGCCATTGACATATCGGGCTGAATACCGTAGCCGCCCGTAAAATACAGTTGAAACAGATTGAACTTGATTTCAAACTGTTGTTCTGCCGTGGGGTTACTCAATAATGCCTTCTGATACCATTTTACGGCACTTTTGTAATCTTTGAAAGCATCATCGGTGAGCATATCGCCGCGATAGGCCGCTGCTACGGTGAGCATGGCTGCTACGTCGCCCTTTTTGGCACGACTCATTTCTGCCTTGTAGGTATCCATATTGGGCTTGCCTTTTTTGGGCAGTTGTGCGTAAGAAGTGCTTGTAAACACTGCCAGCCAGCATGTTGCGATTATCCAAAGGGTTTTCATAGGTCAATCGGGTTTTAACAACGCAGAAAGTCAAAGTTGAACGGTTCGGGCAATATTAGTCCACGATATCCTTAGAACGAAAATAAATCTACTTTCGCTTAGAATAAGCCAAAAAAATAGTGCCAAAATGTAATTACAAACCGTCAGTGTGCCTGAAACCACTCCAGACCGACGGATTTAAGAAAATGTTGAACGGAGTATTCATCGGTTGATGGCATATCCATTACGGCTATGTAAACGCGCTTCACCGTATGAGCGAGGTCTTCGTAGGACAAATGGCGCACCGTTTGGTCAAAATAGCCGGTGTATTTGGTTGTAATGGCTTCTGCCTGCCTGATACATTCTACAATGAAGGGATGTTTTTCAGCATAAAGGCTTTCTTTGATGGCCTCTATGCTTTCCTTGTAAAGGAAATTGACAGGTAATTGATGCAGTACATGATTGGTCGGGCTGCCGGTCAATAAAACAGGCACGGGGAAATATTTACCCTCAGCGGCGATTTGCGAGTAGGTACGTTGTGCAAGTGCCAGCGACTCATCCAAACGATTCAGCACACTGCCAAAGAGTATTGCCACGCGCGGCTTTTCCGACAAACGCCCTACTTCCTTGTCTATCATTCGGTCTAAATCGGCAAGCATCTGCTCCATTCGCCAAGTGTTTTTACCTGTTTTGGCGCGGTCTTGCAACGAAGCGCGAATGAGGTAAGTCAGTGTTTGGGTAGGATTCAGCCCTATTTCCACCATCTGCTTGAAAATCAACGAAGTAGGCGACATTCCGGGAATAGTATTCGGGTCGTGCAGCGAAACCGTGCCGTCGGCTTTAACGAAACCGTCAATGCGGGCGCATACACCAAAACGCAAAGCCTCGGCAACAGCCTTAATCTGGCGGTGGATTTCGTGCAGTTGTTCCATCGGAACATTGACCGGAATACTCTTGCGGGTTGCACTGCTCACATATTTTGCCTGAAAATCATATGTTTCTACGGCAGGCTCTATGCCTGTGGGCGGTAAGGCTATCGGGCGGTCTTCCTCATCTTGAATAACGCCGCATGAAAATTCTTTCCCATTGATAAATCCTTCTATCAGTACAGAGGATTCACCGTGAACAGAGGTCAAAATGGCGTTGGTGTCGGAATAAGAAAAATAATCTTCTAATTTCTCGAGCAAATCCTGCGGATGCGCATACACGATAGCACCTTTATCAACCATAGAATCAGCCTCAAATACCAACGGGAAGCCAATGCTTTCTTCCACATTGGCAATTTTTTGCAGGTAGTTTTCTTTTGCCTGCTGATTCATGGCCGTCCATTGGGCTTTGGTCAAAGTCAGGCGGAACAGGCACTGCTCCACTGCCTTTACAAAAGCCTCTTCGCTGTCCTCCTTCACAATGGCCACACCTATGGAAGAGCCTCCGTGCGGTGCTTTCACCACAAAAGGCAGCCCTAAAATTGCTTTGACACGCTCAAAAAGTTCGCCGTGGTTTTCTGTATCCCATGTGGCCTTTCTGATGGTCATCTGCTGCTTTTCAACACCTGTAATGCGCTCAATCAGCTCGTTTTGCAGGGTTTTGTCTATGCCCGCAGCCGAGCCGAAAATGCCCGGGGCTGAATAAGGAATACCGTACCATTCCAGCAAGCCTTGCAAGCTACCGTCTTCGCCGGGCGCGCCGTGCATGGCAAGGAATACAAAATCAAAATGCTTTTTAAAATCCTGCGGCAGAATAGGTTGACCTACCGCATTGGTCATTTCTATGAAATTATTGTCGGAAAGCCGCCCCAACGACTCGGCGTAAACCTTAAACCTTGTACTTTTTTTTGCGTTCTTAATTACCGAAGCGGGCGGGTAAAAATCTCTGATTTTCTGATATTCAAATATTTGCTTATTGGTCAGAATAAAATTGCCTAAACTGTCCACAAAAACGGGAACGGGCTCAAAAAGTGTGCGGTCTAAATTGTTGAATACGGTTTTTCCGCCTGCAAAAGAAATTTCACGCTCGCGTGAAGGCCCCCCGAAAAATATTGCGACTCTCATCTGTCGTAGATTTGTATTAATTTGCAGCTAAGATATTCAAAAAATTACGCATGGCGCAAGAAGTCATCAGAACAGACCAAATTTCCAGACGCTACGTCATGGGCAGCGAAATCATACATGCCCTCAAATCCATATCCATCACTATCAATCGCGGAGAATACGTTGCCTTTATGGGGCCATCAGGCTCCGGAAAGTCCACTCTGATGAATATTATCGGTTGTTTGGATACGCCCAGCGGCGGCACCTACATTCTGGCGGGCAAAGACGTGAGCAATATGACAGAGGATGAACTTGCCGACATCCGCAACCGCGAAATCGGTTTTGTATTTCAGACCTTTAACCTCCTCCCCCGCTCTACCGCATTGGAAAACGTAGCTCTGCCTTTGGTTTATGCAGGGTACAGCAAAGCCGAGCGCGAAGAAAGAGCCATGCAGGCACTCGTCAGCGTGGGTCTGGGCGACCGCGCCAAACACAAACCCAACGAGCTTTCGGGCGGGCAGCGGCAACGCGTGGCCGTAGCCCGTGCATTGGTCAACAACCCCAGTATCATTCTGGCCGACGAACCGACCGGTAACTTAGATACGCGCACTTCCTACGAAATCATGGAATTGTTTGACCAACTGCATAAAAAAGGCAATACCATTATTGTTGTAACGCACGAAGACGATATTGCGCGTTACGCACACCGCATCGTGCGCCTGCGCGATGGCCTGATTGAGTCTGATGTTGCGAACACAGAAATTACCAACCCAACCGAAATGAAAATGGCATTGGCCGCGAAGGGGAAATGAGAATTTATACTAAAACAGGCGACAAAGGCCAAACCTCACTGATTGGAGGTACGCGCGTATCTAAGGCAGACTTGCGCATTGATACCTACGGAACAGTTGATGAACTCAACTGCTACATCGGCCTTGTGCGCGACCTGAATACGGATGAAGCACGTCGTGCACTGCTCAAAGAGGTGCAAGACAGGTTATTTACCATTGGTTCTAATCTGGCTGCCGAACCGGAGCAACAGAAAAAAGTAATCCCTGACCTGAAAAATGAGGACATTGAGCGACTGGAAAAGGCAATGGACGAAATGGATGCCGAGCTGCCGCCCTTGCGCCATTTTGTGCTGCCGGGCGGACATACCTCCGTGTCGTTTTGCCACGTGGCACGCACCGTTTGCCGCCGTACCGAGCGTCTGGTTATTGCACTTGCCGAACAGGCAGAGGTACACCCCATGATTGTCCCCTACCTGAACCGCCTTTCCGATTATCTTTTTGTGCTTTCGCGCAAAATGGCACAGGAACTGGGCGTGGAAGAAGTGAAGTGGTTGCCACGGGTGTAGGTAACTGAGTAATTTAAAGCGCTATTAGACCTTTTACCGCTAAGTTTTACGCTATTACAACCTTTATTCGCGGAGTTCTCTGAAAAAGTCCTATTAAAAGTTTAACTTTTCAAAGATTTAGCCTGTGTCATATTATCCGCTGAAGAGGGTCTTCGACCGCCGAAAGATATAGTTTAGGGTTACTATTAGCGGTCGCCAGACCCTAACAGCGGCCAAACAGAAATATAACTTTTCCAATGAAACTTAAATCATTCACGTGGTATTACAAAGCTCTGCGTGCCGATACTACATTGCCCAATTCTTTAGCAATTGCTACCCGTTGTTTGGCCAATTGGCTGTATGAATGCAACTGAATGATGACCTGGGCTTCATCATTTGCCTTTTCGGCGCGTTTGATTTCCGCAAATGTTTCCGATTCCAGCTTTTCTATAAATTCTTTTTTCAAACGCAAAATATTTTCATACACAGCAAGCGGCAACTTGTCGGTTTCCTTAGGTACGTAAATATCGTGCATCAACTCCCAATTAGGGCTTGCTTCGTAGCGATTTTCGGTGATATTGACCACCATTTCCACGATATCGGGCGTGGCATAGCTGATAAAATACTGTGCATCAGGCTCTTCTCCTTGCATCACCGCATCTTTGTACATTTCCAAAGCACGGCGGTACAGCGGCGTGTGAAACTCTATATCGTCAATTTCATGTAATAAATATTGCCACAGTTTGAGGTCATCTTCCAAATAATACTGACCGTATTTGAGCAATAGGCGGATGCTTTCCTGCTCGTGGCGATTAACGATTTCGGAAATACTTTTTTGAAAAACGGCAGTTCCTCCGATAAACTCCTCCGGCGGAGGCAATACCTCATCGGGAGGCATATCATACGGTTCATCGGGCAGTGGCGGCAAATGTTCATCGGTCGGATGAGGTGGCTCGTTGGAGGCTCTTTGCTGCAAATGGCTGCGCTGTTGTTCACGCTCCCGTTGGCGTTGCTCTTGTTGAGCGGCCTTCCAAAGAGTCTGCCCCACCTCTGCCGTCAGTACCTCTACGCTCACTTGCAATAGCGAGGCACATTGCTTCACAAACATTTCGCGTTTGATAGCATCAGGCACTTTGGCAATACTATTGACTATTTCGCGAACGGCTTCTGCTTTTTTAATCGGTTCATCGGCAGCATCTGCAAGCAAAGTTTGCATCTTGAATCGGATAAAATCCGTTGCTTGCTCTTGCAAAAAATTTTTAAATGCAGCACTGCCCTGTTTTTTAATGAAACTGTCGGGGTCTTCGCCGGTAGGGAACACCACCGCCCGAACATTCATTCCTTGCGCCAGCAACATATCAATGCCACGCAGCGATGCTTTAATACCTGCCGCATCGCCGTCGTAAAGAACGGTTACATTGTCCGTAAAGCGTTTGATGAGCTTGATTTGCCCTTCGGTAAGCGAAGTACCCGACGAAGCCACCACGTTGGCGATGCCCGCCTGATGCATGGCAATTACGTCCATGTAGCCCTCCGTCAGGTAGCAGTTATCTGCCTGACGAATGGCTTGTTTGGCCTGAAAGATGCCGTACAGCACCTCACTTTTCAGGTAAACTCCCTCAATTTCAGGGGAATTAAGGTATTTCGGCTTATCATCGGCTTTGAGCGTGCGTGCCCCGAAAGCAATCACTTTGCCCGCCAAATCGTGAATGGGGAACATCACCCGCCCGCGGAAACGGTCGTAACGCTGTGTCTTGCCTTCATTTTCCTTAACAACCACCAACCCCGTTTTCTCGAGCAATTCGGCACTAAATTGCTGTTTCAGAGCTGCCTGCTCCAAAGCGTGCCAATCGTTGAGGCTGTAACCCAATTCAAAGGTGGCAATGCTTTGGGAATTGATGCCGCGTTCTTTGAAATAGCTCAAGCCTATGGCCTGCCCTTCCTCCGATTGCAAAAGTTGATTTTTGAAGAAATTTTTAGCAAAACTCAAAACAATGAGCATGGATTCGCGCTGTGCGCGCGCTTCTTCGTAGGCCTCATTTGGCAGATATTCCTCCTCAATTTCAATGTTGTATTTTTTTGCCAAATAACGCAGCGCTTCGGGGTAGCTCAACCCCTCAATATCCATTATAAACTTGACCGAATCTCCCGCAGCACCGCAACCGAAGCACTTGTAAATTCCTTTGGCAGGAGATACCGAAAAAGACGGCGATTTTTCATTGTGAAACGGACAACATGCCCATAAATTCGTCCCTTTGCGTTTCAGCGAAACAAAATCGCCGACAACATCCTCAATGGCAGCCGTTTCTTTAATGCGACGTATGGTCTGTTCGGAAATACGCATAGTCTATTCTTTCGCCCCGTTTTTTATCGGCAGCATAATAAATCATATCAAAACTATGAAAAATGCACTAATTTAGGGCTGAAAACCTATAACGCTAACTACTTTTACGCATGATTAATGCCCTTGAGCGGTTGGGAAAGCAGTTGCAGGGAGATTTATTCACCGACAGTGCCACACGCATATTGTATGCAACCGATGCTTCTGCTTACCGCGAGATGCCTTTGGCTGTTGCCGTTCCCCAAACCGTTGACGACCTGAAACGCCTCATTCAATTTGCCAATGATTTTAACACATCGCTGATTCCGCGCACTGCCGGCACCTCGTTGGCAGGTCAAGTGGTCGGCAACGGCATCGTAGTGGATGTTTCCAAATATTTTAATAAAATTCTTGAAATTAATACAACCGAAAAGTGGGTGCGCGTGCAGCCCGGCGTGGTTCGGGACGAGCTGAATATGGCTTTGCAGCCCTACGGATTGTTTTTCGGTCCCGAAACTTCCACCGCCAACCGCGCCATGATTGGCGGCATGGTCGGTAACAATTCCTGCGGTTCTAATTCCATTGTGTACGGCAGCACCCGCGAACACGTGCTGGAAATCAAGGTGTTACTTGCCGATGGCAGCGAGGCAATTTTTAAGGAATTAAGCCTCAACGAATTTCAGGCAAAATGCAACGACGACAACGCCGCAAGCCCTCTGGAAGCAGCTATCTATCGGCAAATCAGGGAGTTACTGTCCAACCCCGAAAACCAAAAGCAAATCCGCGACAACTTCCCCAAAGCCGTTATTGAGCGACGCAATACAGGCTATGCATTAGACATATTGCTGGAAACCGAACCATTCAGCACGGCGGAAGAATACCGCACCTTCGGACCTTACGTGCAAAAGGCAGATGCACCGCCGCCGTTTAATTTTTGCAAACTCATTGCCGGTTCGGAAGGCACGCTGGCATTTATCACCGAAATCAAGTTGAATCTGGTGCCGCGTCCACCCGAAAAAGTCGGCTTGGTGTGCGTGCATTGCAACAGCATAGATGAGTCGCTGCGTGCCAATATTATTGCCGTAAAGCATCGCCCCAGCGCCAGCGAACTGATAGACCATTATGTATTGGAATGTACCAAAGCCAATATTGAGCAGCGACAAAATCGCTTTTTTGTGCAAGGCGACCCACAAGCCATCTTGGTGGTAGAATTTTCCAAAGATACAGCAGAAGAAGTTTACGAAGCTGCCAATCAATTAATTATAGATTTGCAATCACACGGATTAGGATATTATTATCCGATTGTCAGCGGTGCAGATGTAAAAAAAGTTTGGGCGCTTCGCAAAGCAGGCTTAGGATTGCTTGGCAATATTCCCGGCGATGAAAAAGCCGTCGCCGTTATTGAAGATACAGCCGTCGCCGTTGAAGATTTACCTGCCTATATCCGCGAATTTAACGCCATTTTAAAAAAATACGGGCTTTACAGTGTTCATTATGCCCACGCAGGTTCGGGAGAGCTACACTTGCGACCGATTATTAACCTAAAAACCGAAGAAGGCAACCGATTGTTTAAGACAATTGCACAAGAAATTGCCGTTTTGGTCAAAAAATACAACGGCTCACTTTCGGGCGAACACGGCGACGGGCGCCTGCGCGGCGAGTTCATCGCCCAAATGGTCGGGCAGCGCTGCTACGAAATGTTCCGAGAGGTCAAACAAACTTGGGACCCCAAAGGCATTTTCAACCCGGGCAAAATCGTGGATACCCCGCCGATGAACCAATTCCTGCGCTATCAGCCCAACCAACAAACCCCTGACTATCAGACAGTTTTGGACTTTGGCGCATCGGGCGGCATCCTGCGCCACGCCGAACAATGCAACGGTTCGGGCGATTGCCGCAAGTCGCACCTCTCGGGCGGAACAATGTGCCCCAGCTACATGGCTACCCGTTCGGAAAAAG
>NZ_JAJPRF010000019.1 GCF_021206925.1 Rhodoflexus caldus
AACAGGTGGGAGAGTAGGTCGCCGCCAGTACTTTAAAATCAATCAACGCCTTTCTGCAAAGACCGCAGAAAGGCGTTACTGTTTTATAACCAATCAACACCCAACAACAACAGGGGAGATAGGAATAGACGGCTGCATAAATTGGAATGCCTCACAAAGCTGCGGATTGTAGCAGATAACACAGATAAACGCTGATTGGGAAATAACGAAACCTTTGGGCGACACAATTACGAACTTTCCCAAAAGCTCTGCCATTACTTTTCCAGCACAGAATTTTTAAAATCCGTTAGGGTTGATTTTGTAATACTTCACTGCTTTGCTGTTTTAGCCAATCAATAGCTTTTTGCATACTTGCCTCGTTAATTTGGTGCACTTCAAAACCTTCACCGATGCTGCGAATGAGTGTAATGGTGAGCTTACCGCCTAAGTGTTCGCGGAACTCGTCAATTCCACTCATTACGTCGTAGTGGTTGGCGGATGTTTGCCGAAATAACTCCGGAATGGCTAACGGCAGGGAAAGTTGTTTGATGAGCATAATTACGCGATTGAGGTCTGCTGCATTCAGATAGCCTTCATAAAACGTATAGAGGCAGTCTAATGCAATACCGATGGCGACGGCTTCACCGTGTCGGATGCGATAGTTGCTCATGGATTCTAACTTATGCGCTGCCCAATGGCCGAAGTCGAGTGGGCGTGCTGAGCCGCGCTCAAACGGGTCTCCGTTTTGTGCTATATGCTCCATATGGAGTTCTGCACAGCGGTAAATGAGCGCCTGCATGGCGTGGCTGTCTCTTGCTGTTAAAGCATTTGCGTCTTTTTCTATCTGTTCAAAAAATGTTGCGTCTTTGATGAGGGCGACTTTAATGGCTTCGGAGATACCTGATAGCCAATCTCTTTGTGAAAGGGTTTCAAGGAATTTGCTATCGTTGATGACGGCAACGGGTGGCTGAAATGTGCCTAAAAAATTTTTCTTGCCAAAAGCATTAAAACTGTTTTTGACACCTACTCCTGAATCGTTTTGTGCCAAAACTGTGGTAGGAATGCGAATATGTCGGACACCGCGATGGGCTATGGCTGCGGCGTATCCGGCCATATCGAGCACAGCGCCTCCGCCGATGGCTATGAGGTAGGAGTGGCGGCAAATGCCGTAGGTATGGATTGCTTCTAAGATGTGATGGAGTGCTTGCTGATTATTTTTGGCATTTTCGCCGCCTTCGGTTGTCAGTATGGCAGTTAGATGCATTTTATCAGCATGTGCATTTGTGTGTTGCCGAATGGCTTGGGTCAGTTGCGGCCACGCTTCTGCAACGCCGCTATCAACCACAAAAAGGCATTTAGCGGGCAGGTTTTCGGAAAAGATGGTATTGGCCAGCAGACTGTTTTCAATGGAAAAAAGGTTTTCGGTAAAATACGCAGCATAGTGGTATGTTACCGAAAACCTTTGAGATATTTGCTTCATTGGTTGAGCAGATTAAAACTCAGCGTTTTTAGGTGTGCGCGGGAATGGGATTACATCGCGGATGTTGCCCATGCCGGTAATGAAAAGCATCATGCGTTCGAACCCTAAGCCAAAGCCTGAGTGCTCACATGTGCCGAATTTGCGGGTGTCTAAATACCACCAAAGCACATCTTCGGGCACGTGCATTTCTTTCATGCGTTGGGTGAGTTTTTCAAGGTTTTCCTCGCGTTGGCTGCCGCCAATGATTTCGCCTATGCCGGGGAAAAGCACGTCCATAGCGGCTACGGTTTTGCCGTCGGGGTTTTGCTTCATATAGAAAGCCTTGATTTCTTTCGGGTAGCCTGTGATAATAACGGGTTTTTTGAAGTGCTTTTCTACCAGATAGCGCTCATGTTCGCTTTGCAGGTCGATGCCCCATTGTACGGGGAATTGGAACTTGCCTTTTTTATGGTGATTGGATGACAGTAAGATATCGATTGCCTCGGTGTAGGTGATGCGCTCGAACTGATTGTCCAATACAAATTGGAGGCGCTCGATTAAGCCCATTTCGCTGCGTTCATCGGCTTTTTTGGCTTGTTCTTCTTTGAGAAAGCGTTCATCGAGGAATTTCATGTCATCGGCGCAATTTTCCAGCACATAGCGGATGAGATATTTGATGAAGTCTTCTGCCAAATCCATGTTGTCATAGATGTCGTAGAAGGCCATTTCGGGTTCAATCATCCAGAATTCGGCTAAGTGGCGGGTGGTGTTGGAGTTCTCGGCGCGGAAAGTCGGGCCAAAGGTATAAATCAGGCCAAGCCCCATGGCACCCAGCTCGCCTTCCAACTGTCCGGAAACGGTGAGGTTGGTTGAACGGCCAAAGAAATCTTCCGAGTAGTCAATGGTGCCTTCGGGTGTGCGGGGCGGATTTTCCATATCCAGCGTAGTTACGCGGAACATTTGCCCTGCACCTTCGGCATCGGAGGCAGTGATAATGGGTGTATGCAGGTAGTAAAAACCGTTGTTGTTAAAATATTTGTGTATGGCGAATGCAAGCGCATGGCGGATGCGGAAGATTGCGCCGAAAGTGTTGGTACGTGGGCGGAGGTGCGCAATTTCGCGCAGGAACTCCAACGTATGTGCCTTTTTTTGCAGCGGGAAAGTATCTGCATCGGCATCGCCAAGGATGGTGATTTTTTCTGCCTGAATTTCTACGGCCTGTTCTTTGCCTTGTGAAGCTACAAGTGTACCGCTTACGGCAATACATGCGCCTGTGGTTATGCGACGCAGAGTTTCCTCATCAAATTGGGCCACATCGGCCACAACTTGGATATTATTTATTGTTGAGCCGTCGTTAACGGCGATGAATGCCACATTTTTATTACCGCGTTTGGTTCTTACCCAGCCTTTGATAAGTACCTGTGAGCCAATGGCATCACTTTTCAGAACGTTGGTGATTCGGTTGTGTTTTGGCATAAATAATCATCTTGTTTATTAAGTGGGCAAAGTTATATCAAAATGAATTCTAAACCGATTGCAGACGCTTGCGACCACTGATAAGGTGAGGATAAGCTATGTTGTAGATTGGGTTAGGGCAATTGCTTAAAACTCAATGATGGGGAAATAATAATCGCGCGAAGGTTTGGCGCACATCCGCGCAATCATACCACGCTGCTCGAGCCAGTGCAAGTGCTTGTAGAGTTCATCGGAAAACAGAAACCCTCTGATAAGCAAGGCTTGTGAGTCGTCCTGTGGATAGAACTGCAAACTTTTGCCTGCTTTTAATAAGCTGAATGCTTTGATTGCCATGTCTATGCCTGCTACGTGCAGGCGCGCGTTGATGCTGCTGAAGGTGTCATTATCCTTTACAAGGATTCGTCGTTGTCCGACAATATCGCCACCGTCCAATTTAGTGGAAAGTTTATGCAGCGTTACTCCAATGTTGTTGATATCGCCGTTGATTAAAGCCCATGCCACACTGCCTACACCTTTATACCACGGCGAAAGTCCTGTGTGAATGTTGAGTGCAAGCGGAACGGCGTCTATGAGGTGTTTTTTAACTATGGTTGTGCCATGAATCAGTAATACATCGGGCTGCAATCGGCTGATGTGCTCGTAAACGCTACTGTCATTCACGGAGGGCGTAATGAAGTGAGGAATATCGGGTAAGAGGGTTTCGCCAAGTCCGTTGAAATACTCCTGATTAATTTTTGCCTGTTCCATTGCCTGCATTTCGGCTATTTTTGCCTGTTTACGACGCTCTGCCATGCGCCCAATACCGGCCATAATGCCGGTGATGCCTTCTGTTTGGAAGTTTCTTACTACCGATTTCCACAATGGAGTAGTAGGCTGTGTGTTATTTTCGTAATCCGGGGTACGCTCTATAATAGCTTCTGTAAGCCAGCCTTCTGTATACAGGCGATTGATACCGTATATGAGCGGCGGTAGTGGTTGAGAAATGACAACAATTTTCATCGGAAACGAGATAAAAACTGACGGATAATTGCCCGGTCATGTCGCATACTAATAATGTGCCGACAGGCAGCCGCGATATCTGTATATGGGTCGGAAAAGTTAAAACGATGAACAAAAAGCATGTTCTCTATCGGGAAATAATTTTTCATTTGCTCGACGGTTAGCCCCAACTGAAAACCTTGTTGTGCTGCTATTTCCATTACGGTGTGGTTCATGCTGCCGTGCGGATAGGCAATAAAAGGCGGCAGATAGCCCAACCATTCTCGTAAAAGTTGTTGGGAGGTGTGCAACTCTTCTCTTACGGTTGCTTCGGGCTTCACGGCAAGTGCAGCATGTGTATGCGTATGATTGCCTATGTATACTAACGGATGTGCACTAAAATCCCGCAGTTCGTCAGGGGTAAACGGGCGACAACTGTCCGAGTAAACCGCCATCGCATCTTCTCCAATACGGGTGATAACATCCGAAAAGGTGGGCAGCAGCTTGAATTCTTCAATGATGCGGGTAATTTCTTCGTGGGATTTGCCAAGTGCCCACAGGCGCCGATACAACACATCCACCCAGAATGAGCGATTTTCTGCCACATACCACGTGGAAATATTGAAAAGGGCAGGGGTTTGTAACCGTTCAAGCACGGGTAAGGCTCTGGTATTATTGAAATAACCGTCGTCAAACGTAATCAGGGCTGATTTTTTCGGCAGATGCTCGGGGATAAGTAACTGATTTGGATTGATAAAAGTATAGCCCCCTGCAAGCAGTGTTTCAATAGCAATGGCTAAGTCTTCTGCTGTGCTGGCTTCCATCGGCAAACTAAGCCCGTTAAGTGCTTCGGATTTACTTTGATAAATTTTGTGAAAATACAGAATGATGATGTGTGGCTGTTCTTGGGTAAAAAAAAGCAACTTGTTATCTAAAAAATTGATAAAATCGTTGAGTTGCCGACGGATTAACATAGGCTTTAGCAATGGAAAACCGAAAGTAGACAAGACTTTTTAATTTTGCAATTATGTATCAGTTGCTGCCCGATTCTCTACAATTTCCGCCGGTTGATTTGGCCGATGAGAACGGTTTGCTGGCCTACGGCGGCGATTTGTCGGCAGAGCGCGTGCTGGCGGCTTATGAACAGGGAATTTTCCCGTGGTTTGATGAACATTCGCCGCCACTGTGGTGGTCGCCCAATCCGCGGTTTGTTCTTTTCCCCGAAAACTTGATTGTTTCCAAAAGCATGAAACAGGTATTGCGGAGGAGACAATTTACTATTACGGTTAATCGGGCATTTGATGAAGTCATCAGAAATTGTCGCTATACGCCACGCCCGGGGCAGGACGGCACGTGGATTACAGAGGAGGTGCAACAGGTATATTGTGAGTTGCACCGACAAGGATGGGCACATTCGGTGGAGGCATGGCAGAACGACCGATTGGTGGGCGGAGTTTACGGGTTGATTTTTGACCGCTGCTTTTTTGGAGAGTCCATGTTTGCGCATGTAACCAATGCATCCAAAGCGGCATTTATCACGCTTGTTGCCAATTTGAAGCGTGCCGAGTTTGTAGTGGTTGATTGTCAGGTATATACGGAGCATTTGGAGAGTCTGGGGGCGCAAATGATTCCCCGACGGATGTTTCAGCAACTGATTAGGTACTATGGCAGACGGCTACCGGTAAATCTGACCGCTATTTTTGACCCGAACTGTTATGAGGTATAAGCGTGGGGCTGCTTCACCGATAAAATATTGTAATATTGCATCACATTACACACTATCATAAGCATGACACAAGAATCTGCTTCTCCATACAACAACCCAATGAACAATCCGACTGCTGCCAACAAAGGTACGACCAATAATAAACCCAAAAAGAGTGCTGCCCGCGAGTGGCTGGATGCCATCGTATTTGCCGTAGTAGTGGCAACTATTTTTCGCTGGCTGCTGGTAGAACCTTTTACGATTCCTACGCCTTCAATGGAAAAATCGCTGTTAGTGGGCGATTATTTGTTTGTGAGCAAACTGCACTATGGCGCACGCACACCCATGACTCCGCTGCAAATTCCGCTGGCTGCCAATAAGATATGGGGTACCAATATTCCTTCTTTCGTAGATTGGATTCAGTTGCCGCAATATCGTTTGCCCGCTATTTCGGAGGTAAAGCGCAATGATGCGGTAGTGTTTAACTGCCCCGTTGACCCTGCGCCCGACTATCCGGTAGATATGAAAACACACTACATCAAGCGCTGCATCGGGTTGCCGGGTGAAACACTGGAAATTAAAGACCAGCAAGTGTATATTGACGGCAAGCCCATTGAAAATCCCGAAGGATTGCAGCAAAGCTATATTGTAGAAACCAAACAGAACCAGATGGTGCGCGACCGCGTGTTCTCCGAGCTCGGCATTACCGACGTAGAACAGTTTGGCAACAGCTACCTGATTCATACCAATGATGCCAAAGCGGCAGAGTTGCGCAAAGCCGATTTTATCAGCAGCGTAACCAAAGAGATATTCCGCAAAGAGGGCATTGACCCGCGCGGACGTTCTTATCCGTATGCCACGGGCTTTGACTGGACGATTGACAACTTCGGGCCGCTGAAAATACCTCAGGCCGGAGAAACCATTGAGCTTAATACACAAAATGTTGCCTTGTACAAACAGGTAATTATGTACTACGAGCATAACAAGGGTATCACGGAAGCCAACGGCCGGTTATTACAGGATGGCAAGCCGCTCACCTCTTACACATTTAAGCAGAATTATTATTTCATGATGGGCGATAATCGTCATAACTCTGCTGACTCGCGTGTGTGGGGGTTTGTGCCGGAAGACCATGTGCTGGGCAAAGCGCTGTTTATCTGGATGTCGGTCAATCCTTATCCGGAAGGAAGTAAAATCCGCTGGGAGCGCCTGTTTTCAGGAATTCATTGATAATGAGGTTGCTTGCCTGTCTTTTCTTTTTTCTGTTATCGGCTTTTTTTGTTGCGGAAAAGGCTGCTGCACAAACTTTTTATATTGAGTTTGTAAAAAAAGGCAAGCCTTCGCAAATCCGCATCATGGGCGACGGAGAGGAAGTGGTTTGCAAAATCCGCCGCCCCGATAAAAAAAGGCTTCGCATCAAAGGCGAATTGAACATACTGAATGACAGTACTTTGCAGGTAGGCAATCAGATTTTTCAGTTGCATCAGATTATTTACATCACGGCAAGTACCGACTGGTGGGACAGAAAGCTCTCTGCCCTGCTGATGACCGCAGGCGGAGTAGCTGCCATGAGCTACGGTGCAGCCAATATTGGCATGAACAGACCTGTGCCCGCAAACAACGGCGTTTTAGGTATTGTCCATACGCTTGCAGTAACGACAGGCGTAACGCTGGCCACAGCAGGGGTTATGCAGTTTGTCTTGCCCGGTAAGTACTTTTATTACAACAAATACTGGACGGCGCAGATTAAGCCGCTCCGATTTTGACGCAATACAACGATGACTCAATCACACCGTCCGATATTTATTACAGCCATTGGCACGGACAGCGGCAAAACGCTGGTGAGTGCCATTATTACCGAAGCCCTGCAAGCCGACTACTGGAAGCCCGTGCAATCGGGTTTGCCGCGCGATACGGAAACAGTGCAATCTTTGGTGAGCAACCCTGTTTCACAATTTCACAAAGAGGCTTATTTGTTGCGCGAACCGCTTTCGCCACATGCTTCGGCTGCCATTGACGGGGTGCGAATAGACCTTGACCAAATCAGCCTGCCGCCAACTGCTAACCGTTTGGTCGTAGAAGGCGCAGGCGGTATGCTGGTACCGCTGAACGAACGGGATTTTGTGATAGACCTTGCTGACCGCTTCGCTGCCGAGGTGATTTTGGTTGCCAATCTGTATTTGGGCAGCATTAATCATACGCTTTTGAGTGTTGCCGAGTTGAAGCGTCGCGCTGCCGCTGGTTGGTTTACTATTAAGGGCATTATTTTTAATCATTGCCCCGTGGAAAGTTCTGAGCAAATTATTTTGCACCATACGGGCTTGCCTTGTTTGCTGCGCATCGGCAAGCATGAGGCGGTTACGAAGGAGTTGGTGAAGATGTATGCGGAGGAGTTGAGGGGGAGGTTGTAATGAAAGTATTGCACGTTTCGGCATTGGATATGGGAGGGGCTGCCACAGCCGCCATTCGTCTGCACAAGGGCTTGTTAAAGGCAGGTATTGATTCTGCCTTTCTGACGCTGCGAAACTGCAATCGCAATATTCCCAACAAATATATTTATGAGCCCAGACCCGAAGAAATCAGCCTGCTTAAAGTACTGAAAAAAACGCTTCGGGTTCGCTTGGGTATGGAAAGCCCGCATAGCTTTTACGATGCGCAGGACTTAGCCATCAAAGGTGAACCTACGGGTGCAGGGTTTAGTTTCCCTGAAACATTGGAAGATATTACTTTACATCCTGCTTATAAGTCGGCACACCTGATTCATTTGCACTGGGTTGCCGGTTGGCTGGATTACCCTTCTTTTTTTGCCAAAAATACTAAGCCTGTTGTCTGGACTTTGCACGACCTGAACCCTTTTAGTGGTGGTTTGCATTACGCGCTTGGCACCTCCATCACAGAAATGCAGATGGGGCATTTGATAGACAATCCACAAGACAGATTACAACAAGCGCACAATCGGAACCTGACTGTGAAGCAGCAGAGTTTGCAGGATTTCAGGAGCTTAGCCGTAGTATCTCCATCGGTATGGCTGCAAAAACAATCTGCCGAGAGTCTGTTGTTTAGCCGTTATGAAAATCATCACATACCTAATGGGTTAGATACGGAACTTTTTAAGCCTTATGACCGCTCGGTTGTGAGAGGGTTACTGGGTCTTGCCGATAAAAAAACGCTGCTTTTTATTGCCGATGCAATTGACAGCCCGTTAAAGGGTTTCAGGTTTTTCCGCGATGCTTTATTGCATGTGCAGAACATGTGTGATTATCAACTGTTGGTTGTAGGGTTGGATAAGAGCAATGCGCTGGCAGGTTTTAACAATGTTCATCACATGGGTTATGTGCAAGATGAGCGCCTGATGGCAATGATTTACAACGCGGCAGATGCTTTTGTATTACCTAGCTTGATGGACAATTTCCCGAATACCATGCTGGAATCAATCGCTTGTGGCACGCCCGTCATTGCTTTCCCGACAGGCGGTATCCCTGAAGCGATTCGCCATGGTGAAAACGGGCTAATTTGCGAAAAAGCCGATGCAGCCAATCTGGGAAGCCTTTTAGAAGCCTTCTATCGCGGCCAATGGCAATTTGACAGGGAGCATATAGCTGAGCAGGCTGCAAAAACCTATGAAGACCGCACAATTACAACCGCTTACCGGAAAGTATATCATGCTGTAATGGCTACTGTCTGATGCCATGTATGTTTAATTGTCCATCCATACCGGCATAAACAACCGGTTCTGTGAATGGTTTTTCCGAAGCAATACCCGGAGCAGAGATATACAGGCGAAAGCCCGATTCTTCCAGCAACGAAATCAGTTGAGCCAATTGCTGAGTCTTCCCTGCAAAAGAATGATATTCAACGAACAAATGCTTTACGTGGTGCAGCAGGTCTTTGCAGTCTGCCAGAACGGTCAGTTCTGCCCCTTCAATATCTATTTTCAGTAAATCAACGGTGCGGGTCAGGTAATTGCGCAAGCGCGTGGCAGGAATACTGATAATTGTGCCACAGTTTGCTTCGGTTACTACTCTTCCGCCGTCAGAGCCATCAGAACAAAATTGAAGCGTGGTTTCTTCGTTCCAAAGAGCTTTTTCTATAACGGTTACATCGGTTAATCCAAAGGACGCGATATTTTGGCGCAGATATTTGGCAATGGATTTGTCAGGCTCAAATGCTACGATTTCAGCATGAGGATACAGTTGTTTGAAGTAGATAACACTCATCCCGATATTAGCTCCCGCATCAATGATATACGGGTTTACGGTATCTGCACGAAACTCATAAATCTGCTTGACAAAAATTTCATCATAAATGAAGAGAAAAGAAGCGGCATCGGGAAAAGTAACAGGATGGGGCAGTAATGAGATTGTTATATCTTCTTTATTACGCGGCAGTTCGGCAATCCGACGTAATTCGGCTTTTATTTGCTCGGCAGCACGAAACTCCGGTTGTTTGTGCAGACGATATTGGTACATAATCTTGTCGGGGACATATTGCCCGATGAAACCTTTCAAGCGACTGAACCACCCCGGATTGGGTGCAAAAGGAGGAATTTTCAGTTGATACCTGTAAAATTGCTGCATCAGTTGGCGGGCTTTTCGGCTTTCCCTGATAGCTTGCGGCTTCACAGGGATACTTTCTGCCAATGTAGCCCAGTGGAAATCATCTTGTAAAGTGCAATTTTCGCCGCTGTTATCATGGCCAATGTTATTGACCAACGATGGATAGGGGTGCAGTGCAAACCCTTTCCGAATAAAAAAACTGGCATACCAGCGAATAGCCCATGTTTTTGTTTTGCCTAACATGTTGGCTTCCAACTGGCTGAGAAATGGGAAACTGTTGTTAATATTAAATTTTCTGACGGCTTTCTTACTTTTCGTTACCTGCTTGTACAGATATAGCGGGTCGTTGATGAAATGCTGCCATGCACGCGCCCATGTAGCCCATCCCCAACAGGAATTGGCATTGTAAAAAAATGTTGCGGGCAACTGTCCTTTCACCGGAAACATATACCCCGAAATATGCATCACGCGTGGTTCTTCGGCGTAGAGTTCCAGCGCTTCGTTCATGTAGCGCAGAAAGCCCGGGGAAGTTACCAAATCATCTTCCAGCACGATGATGCGCCCGTATTGATTGACAATTTGCGTAACGCCGTCTATGATATTATCTGCCAGTCCCCAGTTGCGTTGGCGTTCAACAATGTGTACCTCTTTGCACCATTGCCGACTGCGTACCACTTCGCGCACCTGCCGAATGCGTTCTTTTTGCTCTTCGGTGGCATCGGCTTTGGGTCCGTCGGCAAATACGTAGAGCACGGATTGGTCAGCCCATTCATTGGCTGCCAGTGCCTCGAGCGTCTGCTGGGTATGCCAAGGGCGGTTGTAAACGAACAGGGCAATGGGGGCGAGGGTTTGCATGTTATTTCAATTGGTCGGGTGCAGGAATTTTTCAGGTGCTACGTATTTGCCGCGAATACCAATCAGGGCATGGAAAGTGGCCAGTATACGAAAGTACCGCAAATAATACTCGTGTGTATGCTGTTGGGTATCACCGCGCCATCGGTTAATATAGTGCCTGATAAAGAAATCGGCGATATCAGTGTAATCGGCCAATTCTTTTCTAATTACCTTATTGGTAATTCGTCCGTATTTTTTATCCAGCAATAATTGATTTCTTGTGCGGTAGTAAGTCCGTACATATTCCAGTGAATGATTCAGTGTAAATGAAACGGCTCCCTGATGTACCACTACCGATTCAGGAATAACAATGGAAGGAATATTTTTTTCCCAGAGCATATGACAGTAGTCGGTTTCTTCACAGTACAAAAAATAACGCGTGTCAATAAAACCATATCGGCGAATGATATGAAAAGGCAAGAGCAAGCTGGCTCCGTTCAACTCCCCGACAGGTCGTTTGACCAACCGATGTTTGACAGCTTCATAGGGTTGGCCACCCAGCGGGTTATAGGTATTGTCGGCTATTTGGTTGCCTTGTACCAATGAGCCTCCGCCATAATTAATTGTTCCGTCGGCTTTTAATGTAATGCTTCCGTAGAGTGCGTCAGGATGCTGTTCCCATGCTGTTACCAATGCGGAAAGAGCATCAGGATGAGGCACAGCATCATTGTTCAGTATCCACAACAAATCAAAGCCTTTTTTTTGTGACCAGCGGACAGTGGCCAGATGGCCGCCGGCGTAGCCCCGATTGCTTGGCAGTTTTATCAATTTGGTTATGGGAAACTGCCCAAGCAAATCTTCAGGCACATCCTGAGAGGCATTATCTACCAGCACTACTTGCCAATTGTGGTAAGTTTGCCGCTGCAATGCCTCTAAGCAAGCAGCAGTTGCTTGCCAATTGTTCCAGTTAAGAACCGATACGAGAACCTTAGGAGAGGGCATCAATTATCAATTTTACACGTTGGAAACTCCAATACAACCCATCCCATAGCAAAATTGGTTCTTTTTTGAGCCAAAATAAACGCCACAGCGCCAGCCAGCCCGTGATAAAATCTTTCAGGTGTATCCAGTTGTAAATACACGATGGATGGGTTTGGGCTAATTGACGGGCAAACTGTAAGCGTTCTTCTAAGGTAGTTTGTGCTCGCTTGCCCGTCAGGAGTACCCAGTCAGGCGGCATTATGCTTATGCTACGGCAAAAGTAGGTAATTCGTCGTTTAAGGTCGGAGGGCAGATAAAAATCGGTATCATAAATAAAATTTAACAATTCTTCCTTGCCAAATGCTCCTGTGAGAAAACGTCGCTTAATCATTGGTACACCTAATAAGGGTAATTTGCCGGTCATATGGAGTGCCATGTTATAACGGGGAGGGACTAAACCCGACTGTTCATAGCGAATCATAGCACCTATGGAAAGATTTTGTGATAGCAGGTATTGGCTTAGCCCGATTTCGTATGTTTCTATGACCTTGCGGCGACGCTTACCCATCCCTTCCGCAATACCATTAATTCGGAAGTAGTAAGCAATGTGCGGCAAAGCCTTTTTGCCTGCCATCAGAAAGTAGGATTGAATATGATAACTGTCTTCCAATGAATCTGTAATGCCTGCGTAATCTAAAGAGCTGCTCTCAAACCATTGCACCACATTGTCTAAAGAGCGAAAAAGTATGCAGGAATCGTTAGCCAGAATAAGTCGGTCAAATTGGAGTAAATCTATTTGTTGCAAAGCAGCATACCACTGGCCAAAATCATATCCTTTGTTGGGTAAAAGCAATAGGCGAATGTTATTTTGTGCCAAAAACTGTTGAGAGTCGGCGGATAGTACTTTTTCATTGCTCAACAGCCACAGTTCGCGCGAATGTTTGCGCAACTCGAGCAGATAAAACCGTATATAGTCGGGAATGGAGGTATGCTCAAAATAACTGCTAAACAGACAAAGGGTATTAGGCATTGCTTTTTAATCGCATCTTTAGCCAGAAACAACTATTTATTAGATAGAATCCTAATTTTTTTGGCCTTTTATATAGCAAAAATAAAATCTGTACTACAGCAATAGCTATGCTACCCTTATGAATATTAGTAAAAACGCCATCATCTGTAACAAATTCTTTAAGTAACCATCTTTTAGTCGCAACTTTTATAATAATATTATTCCCAATGGTATATCTGTACTTTTGTTTCCTAAAAAAGGAAATAGGAAATGCATTTAAGAGAACCTCTCTTAAGAATAACTTAGTAGTAAATATGATAGCCTTCTTTCTGGTAAAATCATGTAATTTCAGTTGATTAATACCTTGTAGTAATATTTCTAATCGTTCTTTTACTAATAGATGCCTATTATTTACATGACCACTTTGCCCTCCATATGCAAATTTACATATAATGACATCTACAAACTCAAAGTTTGTATTAGAAGCCATTGCGCGTATATTAAATTCTATTTCTGAAGACAGACGATACTTTATATTAAATAATCCTAGTTTATCAAATAGTGACCTAGCTGTGAAATAAGACTGATGAAGTAAATTTTCAAATAATATTGTTGAATGATTATATTGCTTACTATAATTGGTAAAATATGAATTGCCAATAAAAACATTTCCATATAAAATACCTGTGTTCTTATTTATTTTTTTGCAATAAAATATATCCTGAAGCACATTCTCGCTATAAAAAGTATCATCTGCCCCCAAAAAGTACAGCCATTCGCCTTCGGACAGTTGAATACCTTTGTTCATGGCATCGTAAATGCCTTGGTCTTTTTCCGAAATGTAGCGGATGTGCGGATAGACAGCTGCATACTGCTGCACAATATCCATGGTATTATCCGTAGAAAGCCCGTCAATAATCCAGTGCTCCTTGTTGGCATAAGTTTGTGAGGCTACGCTTTCTATGCAGGCTGCAATGGTAGCGGCAGCATTGAAGGTTGGGGTAACAATAGATATTTTAGGGGCTTGCATCTATGCTAACTCAAAACTTTGTGATGTTGCCTTAAATTGTACTTTATCGGGATAATTGTACAATGCATGAATTTTAGAGGCAATTTTGAATATGCGATTCACAAACGGATAGTCAATAACTTTAAGTAGCCGTTTTAATTTTTCCAAATCATTTCTTTCCTTCTCCGATAGCAGGCTGATTTCATATGCTATGATATCGCGAACTTCCTGTAAATACTTGTCTTTTTGCATAACGGATAATTGCCCTGTTTTTCTGGCGCGAAAACCACCGATGAGAGCCTCCACAATTGTGGGTTTGCTGTATCTGAAAAAACGCATCCAGAGTTCAAAGTCTGCTGCCAATTGATAGGCTGTGTTGATGGTATTGCCCGATTTTTGCCATAATGAACGTCGCCACAGTGTGGACTCTTGTTGTATCCATTCTTGACTGTTTAGGAGGAAAAGAAAACGACTGTATTTTCTTCCCGATTTAACGACAACTGTACGTCCCTTTTCGTCAAAAATAGTAGGTATCCCGCTCAGCCAATCTATTTGCGGATATTGGGAGAATATTTCAGCCGCTATGCTGAATGCTCCCTTATGATACATATCATCAGAGTTAATCCAACCCATTATTTCGCCGCTTGTGCGTGCAAATCCTTTTTGCAAAGCATGGTACATGCCCCCGTCAGGCTCACTCACCCAATAACTAACATACTTCTCATATTTCTTAATAATCTCTACCGAATTGTCCGTACTGCCGCCGTCTATAATAATATACTCCAAATTCGGATAGTTTTGTTCCAGCACCGAAAGGATGGTTTGCTCAATGTACTCGCCTTGGTTGAACGACGGCGTTACAATAGAAATTTTTGGATATTGATTAGGCATAGTCTTTAAAACTAAACTCGGGCCTGTCGCTGCGTGCAAAGAAAATATCCATTTGCCAGAAACTGTTGTCTTTTTTTCTGTGGGTAAAGTCTGCCATATCAATAGGCAAAAAGCCCAGTTTTTCCATGTATGCACACATTTCCCAGAATCGTAAACTGTTTTTGGCAATCTGAAAATTATATACTTCCATAACTATCAGGTTAGTATGTCGGAGGGTTTCTCTTGCCCCTTCCAGTATAGGTACTTCGTAGCCGTGTGTGTCAAGTTTGATTAAGTAGGGTGGTTGCAATTTTCTTTGTGCCACCTCATGGTCTATACTGGTAACGGGAACTTTTATCAGATTATCCGAAGTTGCCTCTTCCATAGCCAACCCACCCCATAAATCGGAATTGTCAAAGTAAATTTCTCCCTGTTGGCTGCCCGCTGCCGCAATAATGTAGTCTGCTTTTGCGTAACGGGTTTTAAAAGCACGCAAACCTTCTTCATGGGCTTGCTGAGCCTCTATCAACAGATAACGGGCGTGTGGATAGTGAACCATGCAACCTTCCGACCAGCGACCGTCCGATGCCCCTACGTCAATGACCGACGCTATGTCAATATTTCTGCCGCGACTTCTCTTCAGCCCTTCTGCCATGGAAAATCCTGAAACTTCTTGGCTAACAACGGGGAAGAGCCGTTTTTGGGTAATTTCATATCCCATAGAATGGAATAATTCTTTGATGATTGATTTGAGCATGGGGTGAAGTTGCTATCGCCGATAATACTATCTTATGCAGAGATACTAAGGAATAATCTACTGTGAAATTTAAAAATAACACTGTTTGCGGAATGAAAAACGCTTGCAAAGTAAATATATCAGGTCAATACTTTTCCCGATAATTCGCTACGAATAATGTTCTGACTTTAATAAACTGCCCGAGTGTATCTCCTTTACGCTCTCATATGGCTCAAAAATATAGTCATCGGGGTCAAAGTAGGTAGATGCTAACACCATCAATATACAGTCAGGAGTGAACGCATACATTTTATGCCAGTCTTTGGGTTCTAATATCAAGCATTTAGAGGGAGTGTCCAGTGTAAATACTTCTTCTCCGAATCCGTCAGTGCTGTAAATTTTACAAGAGCCTTTGATACAAACAGCTGCTTGTACGGTCTGTTTATGTCGGTGTTTGCCGCGTTCGGAGTCATCTACTCCGTAAATATAGAATATGCGTTTGATGTCAAACGGAATAACTTTTTCTATGACCGTCAGATTGCCACGGCTGTCGGTAAATGTTTGAAGATTTATCAAACGTGCCATTTATGTTTTTTTGAAAATGAGATTTTTTAGAAATTGATAACTTCGGTAAATCGGTTCTAAGTGGATTTGTACGAGCAATCGTCGGTTGATAAAAAGTTTAGGATAGCCGAAAATTACCAAATCTTGAATTTCAACACGGGAATACTTCTTGTTGTAACGTGTAATTTGTTGCTCATTCCATACGCGTATTTGGCGAGACACAGCGCGAATATGCGCAATGTAGGGGGCATAGACTCGGTTCAGCAATATTTTGTTTAACGGCACCTGATAGTTTTGCAAGCCGCTGAGCAACAAACGAGGCGTAACAAAACGCAGATGATGGAAATGATAATAAATCAATGGGCTGCCATTGACCAAAACTTTCCCGTTTTGTATGCTCAAAGACAAGTCTTCAACATTCCACGGTGCCACGCCTGCCCCCGCATGAGTTGGTACGACAAGCTCATCTTTATAGCGTTCCGGCCATTGGTCAAGGTATTTCTGGTCTGCAAATCGGTCGTTTTCCAACTTATCGTAACACCATGCGCTGCATTGTTCTTTCCACAGGCGCAGGCAGGAAAGCCCCGTGGTATTATTGCGGAATGCCTGAAAACTTACGTTAAATACACCGTACCGAATACTATTCGCATGTTTTTTTGAAAATCGGTGCGGGGTGATGAGTATGGACTTATTACCTAATTCCTGATACAAGGGTGCCGGCGAGTCAAAAAAGAAAATGTCGGCATCCATGGTCGTAATCAGCGGAATTTGCGGATGGTTCTCTAAGATATACAAAGGCCAAAACGGACTGAGCGTAAAAATATACTCTACCCAACTGCGATTGCTTTTGGCCGCTTGCAGTTCGGGGAAATAGGCTTCTACGGTCTGAAGTTGTACGGGTACGGTATTGGGGTGTTTTTCCTGTACAAAAAAATCATAGCTTGCTCGGTCGAGACACAAAATAAACAACTGAAAATCACCTGCATGTCTTTCCATAGAAGTCCGCAAGGTTAGGCCTCTTGAAAGATAGTTTTGGTCAAACAGGGTTGCAAAATGATACATGTTTTATAGCTTTTGAGCCTCTATAAATATAGAATCAGGCTTTCTTGTTTTATTGTTTTTAATATCAAGGTTGAATTCCTGCCAATTGGGAATACTGCTTTCAAATGCATTGACTATTCTAATATTGCTAAATCCGGCATTTGTTAATAAACGGCTCAACGAGAATCGGTCATACATCCACTGATGTACTTCGCCTCCTAAACGGAATTGTCCTATTTTTGTGAATATTTCCATTTGCTTGAAATGCATTATTTCATCTTTAAATAATATATATTTAATTTTTTCTTTTAAATAAATCAATGGATTTTGTATTATCCATATTATTTTAGTAAAAAAATCTTTGTTTTTAATTTCTTCTTGTAAATGAGAATTTTTTTTATTTTTAAGTAAATTTTCTCTAAGACATTCTCCTTCATAACCTATGCGACTATAAACATAGTCAAGATTGCAAACATCGTCTTGTGATAAAAAATTTACCATTTCTCCACCCGAGGAATGTCGAACGCACTGGTCATACATTTCAATCATTATCCATTCATGATTAGCTTGTGCAATAACATCGTCAGGATTCTTTTCTAAGTAATATATGGTATTTTGATAATCCTGTATAATACGTTCTAAGTCAGGTGTCGCAATGCGTATAATACCCCCATGCTTTAATACACGGTAGCATTCGTTAATGAAATCTATAGCTTGTGCTTTGCTAAAATGTTCTAATACGTGGGAGTGATAGACTACGGATACACTATTGTCTGATAGGGGTATGCCATTTATTAAATTATGAGATATTACATAATTATTACTAGATATGAAATCAATATTAATCCATCTCACATCAAAGTGAGAACCACAGCCTAAGTTAACATAATCTAATTTTTGCATAATTTCATAAATAGTCCTGACCAGTATACATTAAAACCGTTTTTTAAACATATAGGTGCTGTAAATCTACTATCAAAATCAGATATAATTTTATAATTACTAAATTGTTTTACAAAATTTTCATAATTAAAAAACCAAGCAGGATAAGATGCTTCATATACGGGTTCGTGAACTTCCTGTATAGTTAATATATCATACGAGTTTTTTACAAATGCAGTTCGATCAATAATGATATAGCAGAAATTAAACTTTAAAAATTCTTCTATCCACTCATAGGGTTTGTCCAAATACTGCACCACCCCTGATAGCAGTAAAACATTGGGTTGGCGTTCTTTGAGGCAGTCTTCTATGGTATAATAAAATTTGAGGTGCCCGTCTGCTATGTCCTGCTGACCACACGCCACGAAATGCGGCTGTTCTACAACGCTCCACTCTAACGCAAGGTCTTTCAGGAAATCTCTGCTTCCAAAACAAGTACTGCCGAGCGAACCGCCAAAGTCCAGCACGCTCAACTTATTGCCGTATTCCACGCCGATTTTAAAAAGACAGGCCAGCAGTGGCCAATTATATTGAATCTTATCAAAGATAACCGAATCGCGCTCATAAACGGCCTCTCCGTTTTTTACTTTGAGTACGCTTTCCCGTATTTTTTGCAGAATAATGTCTGCTTCGTAGCCCGTGCACAATTCTTTAGCTTCCTCCCACGAAGCATAATTCCCTGACCAACTGATGATGGGCTTGGGCGGGGGGGGATTAGAGATTGTTTTTTCGGTATTGAATAAACTCTTAACTTTATTAATTCCACGCTGTGCCAATTCTTTAAAATTAAGCAAGTTCCAAGGCAAGTAAGCTTTTTTACCGCTGATTTGTAAGTATCTGTCGATAACAGCACGGAACACATATTTATTTAAATATGGTTTGTGCTTTTTTACAGGAATAGTACATGTAGGGAATTTGATATACATACTATAATCTACATCTTTACTATTTGTAGCATCTTGACCTAAACCTATATGATTAGAAAGTGCGTATTTAGGATAAATCGTTAATTTTTGATGTAAATAAGCCACTGCTTGCCAGCGGATTGCCCAAGAGCTTATTTTACCTTCGGCCTGCATTTTCAGCATATTTAAAAAATCGTATGCGCCGTATAAGTTGAAAAACTCTGTCAAGTTTACGTCATGCAACCGTTGATACAACTTATTGCTGTCTGATTCAAACAGTGCCCAGCGGTCTTGCCAAGTAGCCCAGCCCAAACAATCAGGTATGGGCAGAAAAAAAGTATCGGGAGTTTTATCATCCGAAACATAGAAGTTACACGCACCGACGGAAATCACTTTAGGTTCGTTGACATATACATCCAGAGCCTCGTTCATAAATTGTAAAAAGTAGGGAGAAAGTTCTAAGTCATCTTCCAATACAATAACTTTACCATGCCGGTTGATTACTTCCGTAACACCCGTAATAATGGATTTTGCTAAACCTAAATTTATTTCTCTTTCTATTAAAATAACCTCCTTACACCACTGCTTACTACGTATGATATTGCGAACTTCTTTTATTTTTTGTTTGTCTTGCTCGCTTGCATCAGGTTTAAAACCATCTGCATAAACATACAATATAGAATCCTTAGCTTGCTCGTTTCTCGCAAGTGATTCCAATGTTTGTTTTACATACAACGGACGATTGTAAGCAAATAGAACGATTGGAGCTAAGACATTACTGGGCGTCGACATTTTTGAAAAATAGGGTTTTAAATGTTTTTCCTATGAATTTATAGCTCACGGAATTTAAGAATATGCCAATATCTGAATTAATATGAGATACTATATCGAGAGTACTATCAGATTCAACAAGTATGATATCAGGCCTGTATTGCTCCCAGTTGTTTGATTGAAGAACTTGTAAGTCTAAACCTTCTACATCTATACTAAAAAAGTCAATATGTTGATTTTTAGGCAGATACTTATCAAGAATACTATCTAATCTTTCTACCTTTAACTCTATAATATCGGTAATGTAATATCGATTATAGATGCCATCATTTTTTTTTGCCACTTCTTCCGAGAATGTATTCAGCCCTGGTTCATTAAATATAAAATATTTTAATACCTTATTGTTTTCCACGCTTATGCCTACCTCTAAATTAATATCTTCAGGACGTTGTTCATTAAAAAGACGCATACTGCCCGGCATTGCGTCTATATTTATACCGCGCCAACCTCTTCTGTAAAAAGCATAAGTATTAGAAAATCTTTTGGGATGATGTGCACCAATATCTACATAGAAACCTTCTCTTTTATCGGCAAATATCCTATTAAGAAATAAATCCTCTCCTTCTTGTGAATATGACATATTGACATATTCATATTGTTCTTTCAAAGTTTTAATCTCTTGTATTAAAGGAAGCATGAAAGGATATGCATAAAATTCTCTAACTACTCTAGGAGTGAGAGATGTGATAATTTGTTTAATAATTTTTTTTGCTGCCATAAGTTATTGCCAGTTATGATCTACGAGTACACTCTGGTGGGATAAAGGTGTAAGTCTACCTGTTTTAAAAAAATCACCTTCTTGTACTTCCAATAGGAATGCATCTATTATCCAGTCTACAATTTCTCCATTTTGTTCTCTAATGAAGATGTTAACAGAATATGTGCCTGGACTTAATGGAAATTTAGGCACAATACATTCAAATTTTCCATCGCTACTAACATGATATGTCTTATTTAGTAACTCACTCCAAAGAATAATTTTATTTTCCCCAAGAATTGAATTGAATGATAATGCTACAGATACATTACTAACCACAGTAGAAGATTCGTAATAAATTACTATTTTAACATACTCTCCTGAGGAAATTACTTTTACATCTTTGTTTTCAGCATTTAAGAATTGAACACCAATTGCATTTAATTTTTGATTTCCTACTCGATCATTACGTTGACTGATTTGAGTTATATTTTGTGATATGGTTGTAGTGTATTGATTTATTGCTGTCTTTATATCTAACTTATCAGATTCCATTCTGCCATTTTTTAAAATTAAAGCTGTTTCACATAGATTCTGCAAAACAGCCATATTATGACTCACAAACAACACCGCCCGCCCTTGGCCTGAGCTGACGTCTTTCATTTTGCCGATGCACTTTTTTTGAAATTCGGCATCGCCTACGGCCAGCACTTCATCGACTATCAAAATGTCTGCCAACAGGTGCGCCGCCACGGCAAAAGCCAGCCGCACGTACATGCCACTGCTGTAGCGCTTCACAGGCGTATCTAAATAGGCTTCTACGCCTGCAAAGTCAATGATTTCGTCTAAGCGGGCGCGTATTTCGTGGCGGTTCATGCCCAAAATATGCCCGTTGAGGAAAATGTTTTCCCTGCCCGTCAGTTCGGGGTGGAAGCCCGTGCCTACTTCCAACAGGCTGGCTATGCGTCCTTTTATCTTCACCTGCCCGCGCGTAGGGGCGGTGGTTTTGCTCAGGATTTTGAGCAAAGTGCTTTTGCCTGCGCCGTTTTTGCCGATTACGCCGAGTATTTCACCTTGTTTTACCTCAAAGTTGATGTCTTGCAGTGCCCAAACGTAACGCGCTTTCAACGCTTTCATTTCGTCTACGCTTTTGATGGTGCTCAGTTCGTTGGCGGTGATGTACTGCTCGAAAGGGTCGGGTTTGCCCTGTATTTTAGCCCACAGGCGTTGTAGGTCTTCCCCAAAGGAGGCAGCGCCTACCGTGCCAAGGCGGTAGCGTTTGTAGAGGTTTTCAACCTTTAAAACGGTGTCTGACATGGGGCAAAGATAGGGGAATTGGTCGGGTTTGGCAAAAAGTGAGGCGCAGGCTTTGGGAAAATAGCACACACCTGTTGTTGAAACAGTATATTGCCGAACAAAAGCCATGGCCACCTACCGCGCCAGTTTGGTAATCGTTTCTTTGAGCGAGTGCCAGCGGGCTTGCTGTCCGCTCAGCAGGGGGTACCAAAGGCCGTCGCCCGGGCTGATTTGGTCGCCCGACTTCGGCTGCGGTGCTGCCTTTTCAACGTCGGTTTCTATCATAAAACTTTGTTCCATAATGGCAAGGGCGGCCTGCCAAGAAATAGCGTGGGTCGCTCCTGCGTGCATCAGCATGGCGGTGCGGTCGGCAAACTGCCAGCGGATGTCGTATCGCTGTTGCTTGCCGTTTTCTTGCCAATTATAGCCCACTACGAGCGGCGCTTCTACTTTGGCGGTTTCCATCAGCCCCTGTACTACTTGCTGCAACAGCAGCTCCCATGCCATGCGGTTTTTTGGGGAAAATGTTTGGGTTTCGCCCGAGAGAGTTACCGTGTGCAACTCCAAAAAATTATGTGCGGGCTTCCGCGGGCGCGTTTCGGGTTGGGTTTGCGCCATGAGTTTTTCCAACTGTGCAATCCATGCCTCATGCAGAGGGGCTTCGCACGAGCGGTTATCGTTCGGGGAAAAGCCTTCCTCGGCAAGTTCCTCTTCGGTGAACTCTTCGCGGTGCGTATAGGTCAGTTCGTAGGTAGCGCGGTACTCGGCCGCTTCTTTCCTGATAATCAGGTGATAGTAATGGCTGAAAGGCGGCGGGGTGAGGTCGTTGGTCTCAAATCGGGCTTCCCACAAAGTAAATCGGCTGAAATCGGTAGCTTGCACGATGATTGGCGTAATTTTTTCAAAAAGTTCCGTAAATTAAGCGTTATTCGGCAGGGAAAACAACCCCACAGCCACTCTGAACCGTAACTGACCCAAACATATGGCTTCATTGCGCATTTTTCTTTCGGCAATTTTCGCCTTTTTATCCTGCTTGCTGTATGCCCAGAGTATAGACTTGCAAACGCAGCCCGCGTATCAGAGTTTTACGGCGGGGAAAAATATACTGTACCAAAAGGCGTTGCTTGTGCCCGGCTCTCCATATGCCATCGTGCTGGTGGCTGTGCGCCGCACGGAGGATGTGGCCAATTGGTCGCAAGACCCCGCGGACGGCATTCATGCGCGCCTGTTTGCCTACGACTTGACCGGCCGCATGGTAGATGAGGCGCAAACCCATATGCTCAACCAACAGATAGGCGCCGATAAGTTCTATGACCCCGACTATTGCGGCGGTTTAGGTTCGCTTACGCCCGATGACTTCAAGGCAGATGATAAACGGCTGATACTGACTCGCTTTTATGCTGCGGGAACTATGCGCTCCAATTGCACAGACGAAATTGTATTTGTAGGAGGCAAATTGTATTTGCAAAAATCGCGTGCCGTAGATACGGGGTTAGGGGCAGAGGTAGCCAAAGAACGCATCATAATGAATCAGCAGGCGTTGCAACTCTATCAGCAGGGGAATTTGCAGGGGGCTATCGGTATTTGGGAGCAATTGTACGGCTATTGGCAAAACGGCCCTTATGCCACAGCCGGCCCAATGGACGAAATTTTGAACAATCTGGGTTTCGCTTACTATAAAATCAAAGATTTTCGCAAGTCGGAAAAACTATTGTTGGAGTGCCGAAAAAATTTTCCCAATCGCGCTGTCGTCAATCTGAATTTGGCCGACCTCTATCGGGACGATGGGCAGGTATCGGAGGCAATTAAGTATTACCAAGCCTTTCTGCAATCGCCCAACCTGACCGCCAATCAGATAGCGTACGCCAAACGGCAATTGGAGATTTTGAAGAAGTGATACTGTACATCAATGCAGATTATGCAAAAGCATAAGTGGTATGTAAATTGCTGAAAACAGCCGCATAAACCTGTCGGGTTTGTGTAGATGCGATGAAACCTTAGAAAGCCGCTGTTTGATTCAATGTTACGCATGAATCTGTTACTGATATAATCATCACCCGAATTATTTGCTATTCATTTGATAATCAGCGTTTTTTGCGACAAAAAAATCAAAATGACGCATTAGCGCAAAGATGCATGTTTGTAAATTGTATTTTTTATATGTAGGTATATTTGTAGGGACAAGGCATGCCTTGTCTCTACACGTTTTGCATGAATTATTGCGCACAACCAAATTTAATTTTTTCAAGATTCTGCCGCAAAATTCGCGTTAATCATTTGAAAAAAATAGGGACACAGGCGCGCCGTATCCCTACTGTATCATGCACATTTTATACACAAACCTGACAGGTTTCTAAAACCTGTCAGGTTTAAATATTTGTTTTTCAGCATTTTACACAAGCGATTTTTCGTAAATCTCTTGCGTTTTTATATAAAAGCTCGTTTACCTGAACGCAGCGGTGCGTATTTACAACAAACCGGAGCGTTTCAACAAGGCTTTCGGTGAGGGTTCTGCACCGCGGAATCGCTTGTAGAGGGTCATGGGGTGTTCGCTGCCGCCTTTGGAAAGTATGTTGGCGCGGAATGATTCGGCCACTTCTTTGTTGAAAATGCCTTTTTGCTTGAAGAAATCAAACGCATCGGCATCGAGTACTGCTGCCCATTTGTAGCTGTAATAGCCTGCCGAGTAGCCGCCCGCAAAAATGTGGCTGAAAGAAGTACTTGCATTGACACCCTCCACATCGGGGAACAGGTTGGTTTTTGCGATGGCGTTTTTCTCAAATGTGTTCACGTCTGCAACATCCTGTGCTTGGCCGTGATAAGCCATATCCAGCATACCAAAGCTCAGTTGGCGCAAAGTAGCATAACCTTCCATGAAATTGGCGCTTTCCACAATTTTTTGGATGTATTCCTGCGGAATAGGCTCATTGGTTTGGTAGTGGCGGGCAAACATATCCAGCGCTTCTTTTTCGTAGCACCAGTTTTCCATGATTTGCGAAGGCAACTCTACAAAGTCCCAGTAAACGCTTGTACCGGAGGTGCCGCTGTATTTACATTGGGAAAGCATACCGTGCAGTGCGTGCCCAAACTCGTGGAACAGCGTGGTTACTTCATCGAAGGTGAGCAGCGAAGGCTGTGTTTCGGTAGGTTTGGTAAAGTTGCAGACAATTGACACATGCGGGCGGATGTCTTTGCCGTTTTTGACATGTTGGTCTAAGTAGCTTGTCATCCATGCGCCGCCGCGTTTGCCTTCGCGCGGGAAGAAGTCGGCGTAATATACGGCCACAAATTTGCCTTTGTCATCAAAAACCTCATAGGCTTTTACTTCGGGGTGATAAACGGGAATCTGTTTGTTCTCTTTGAATGTGAGGCCAAACAGTTTGTTGGCAATGGTAAAAGTACCTTCAACTACGTTTTCAAGTTTGAAATACGGTTTGAGGGCTTCGTTGTCGATGCCGTATTTTTCTTTTTTGAGTTTTTCGGCATAAAAAGCGTAGTCCCAGCGTTGCAGACGGTCTTCGGTGAAGCCGTTTTTCTTGGCGTAGGCGAGCAGTTCGCTCATTTGCTTGTCGGCAACGGGCTTGGCATAGCTGAAAATTTCTTCCAAAAAGGCATTGACTTTTTCGGGTGTTCCTGCCATGCGCTCTTCAAGCACAAAATGTGCGTGCGAAGCATAGCCCAACAGTTTGGCGCGTTCGTGGCGCAGTTTTACGATTTCTTTGATGATGGCCTGATTGTCGTTGGCATTGCCCTTAAATGCTTTGGATGAAAACGCGATGAACATTTTTTTGCGCAGGTCGCGGTTTTCGCTATAAGTCATAAAAGGTGCATAGCTGGGCTGTTGCAAAGTGAATACCCAGCCTTCCATGTTTTTCTGTTTGGCTGCCAGTCGGGCGGCATCTTTTACAAAGTCGGGTAGCCCTGCCAAATCCTTTTCATCGGTCAGGTGCAGGATGAACTCGTTGGTTTCTTTGAGCACGTTTTCGCCAAAGGTCAGCGAAAGTTCGGAAAGGCGTTTGCTGATTTCGCGCAGTTTGGCTTTGTCGGCCTCGTTCAGGTTGGCACCGTTGCGGGCAAACTGTTGGTAGGTTTTTTCCAGCAAAGTCATGCTTTCAGTGTCCAATTTCAGTGTTTTGCGCTGTTCGTACAGTTTTTTAATGCGCGCGAACAGTTTGGCGTTCAGCAGGATATCGTTGCTGTATTCGGACAGCAGGGGAGAAGCCTCTTTAACAACTTTTTGAAGTTCGGGGCTGGTTTCCGCACTGTTCAGGTTGAACATAGTGCTTTGCACCTTGCTCAGCATTTCTCCGGCTTGGTCAAGCGCTACAATGGTGTTTTCAAAAGTGGGCGCTTTGCTGTTGTTGGCAATAGCGTCAATTTCTTTTCTGCCACGTGCCAGAGCTTCCTGCAATGCGGGCATCAGGTGCTCGGTTTTGATTTTATCGAAGGGCAGCGTTTCGTGCGGGGTGTTGAACGGAGAGAAAAAAGGATTCTCGTTTGTCATGGGTTTGGGTGCTTGTTGTTGAGCGGTTAAAAGTGAAAGCCCTGCCGCTGCAAGTAACAGCCGAACAGGTTTAAAGCGTGTTTTCATACAAATTTGGGATAGTGAACAGAACAAATAGTAGTAACGGCAAATTTACGCAAAAACCCGCTCCGCGAAAAGGTTGGGCAGGTGCAACAAAAATGCCCCGAAACATCTTGCTTCGGGGCATTGGAGAAAAAACTCTTCGGCAGTCGGACTATTGACTGACGATGATGCGTGCTCCCGCATTGACGCGGTCGCTTGGCAGGTTATTCCATTTCTTAATCTGTTCCACTTTTACTTTGTATTTCTTTGCGATGCTGAAAAGGGTTTCGCCTTTATTGACCACGTGGTAAATAACGGAGCCTTTGCCCGTGGCTTGCGTAGTAACTTGTTGGTTGGTTGAAGGGCGCGCTGTTTCGGCAATCACACCTTTGGCAGCGGTTTTGGATTGTGCAGCCTGTGCTTTCATGGCGGCTACTTGTGCGGCGGCGGCTTCGTTGATGGCTATCGGCGTGCCTACGGGCAGCGTAAATACGCCGGCAGGAATGTTATTCCACTTTTTAAATTCGCTGAGCCGTACGCCAAAGCGATTGGCCAAGTCGTAAATATTGTCTCCCGGGATGCTGGTATAGATTCTGGCTTCTTCCATGCGCGCTGCGGGGTTGGCAGACGATGCCGACATATTTGCGTTGCCGCCCCTCATAACCATACCTGTCGTCGGTTCGGAGATGTTAGAGAGCATTATGCCGCCTTCCGTGCCAACGGCAACACTGCTTCCCGGCGCTTGCACAAAAATAATCTGCCCGAATTGGAGCTTAGTGCTCATATCCATATTGTTCCATCGCATCAAATCTTTTACAGGTATTTTGAATTTGTCGGCGATGCTGAAAAGGGTTTCGCCTGCTTCTACCTTATAGGTGGCAGCGGTTGCGGTAGTGTTCTGTACGGTTGTGTTGCCTGTTGGGGTAACTCCTGTACCTGTAAGGGCAGGCTGGGTCATCGCATTGCCTACATTTGCCGAAGGATTGGTGTAGGGCTGCGGCGTTACGTTAAAAGTGTTGGTGTTTACTATTGCAGGGTCGGCTACATATACTCTTGTTACACCTGACGGGAATGCCGTATTTCCCGGAGTCAAGTTATTCCAACGGTAAAAATCGTCTATGTTGAGGTTATACATACGCACAATATCTTCTACCGACTGTCCGTAAGTAAGCTCATGTATGCCTTTATTAGTGCCGACAGTTGCGGTTGATGTACTTCCCTGAGGCATTACATTAACTATGGATGTGCCCGTATTAGGTGTAGCAGCATTGGCTGTTATCGGTACTCCGCTCACAATCAGTTCCTGATTGATAGCAATGGCGTCGGTTTGCAAGTTGTTCCATGCGCGAAGATTGGCTACGGTAGTGTTGTATTTGCTGGCTATTTTGGTGAGGTTTTCTCCCCTTTGCACGCGATGTTTAACGGGTTGTGTTTCAGCACTTACCACCCCGAGTTGCTGTGCGCTGCCTGCAACAATGGCCGTAGGGTCGTATAGTTTCAGAACGTCCCCGGGCTTGATAATTGCGGTACTGGACAGGTTGTTCCATGCTCTTAGGCTGCTGGTTGTGATATTGTATTTTTGGGCAATGGAATACAGGTTGTCGCCCTGTTCTACCTTATGTGTGGGTTGTGCCTGTGTTGCTGTGCCTGTGGCAGTCAATACGTCAATGTCGTTGGTTGGAGGAGCTAAAAGGGTGCTGTCTATGGATGTATTACCACCGGCAATAGTAGCACTTGTGGTATCTGCCACTATGGCAGGCAACGATTCGCCGCGGATTTTGAGTTCCATGCCCGGTGTAAGCGTAAAGCCCGTAATGCCGTTCCATCGGCGTAAATCGGTAATGGTTACGCCATATTTGGAAGCAATTTCATAAATGGATTCTCCTGTTTGCACAATGTGAATGCCGGTATTTCTTGCACCTGCATTGGGGTCTGTTATGGTATTATCTATCTGCAGTTCCGGGGCATCTTGTATGCTTGTCGGATTGATGGCCGGCAACTCGCGGTATTCAGGTGCAGTGTTTTTCGGTCTGCGCTGTTGCAATACCAAAATGCGCCCGGGTTGCAAAGCTTCATTTTTTTCAATGCGGTTCAGCTTCAACAGGCTGCTGAGCGTCATGCCATAGTTTTGTGCAATTGACCAGAACGACTCATTGGGCAAGGCCACATGGTCTTTTACAGGCCCTTTGCTGGCTTTGGCTTTCAAATACAGTACTTGCCCTGCACCTAAAACAGCGTCCTTGTCGTTAAAATCGTTCAGCTTAATGAGTTTGCTTTTGCTGATGCCGGCGGCGGCGGCCAACTCGTCAATGCTTTGCCCGTCGGCAGCTATCATCCCCGAAATGCCGTTAATGGTGGCAAAAGTAAAGTCCTTGTTGCCGATGCGGCGGTCAATGCGGTTGGTAATAATCGGGTAGGGGCTGCCATTGGCCGTTGCTTCGGCATTGGAGAACCGCGCAGCAGTGGCTGCAAAACCTTGGTTAGGATTGCTGATTTGCAGTGCTGTGCTCACTGCGGCCACTCTTTCGGCAGGCACGGGCAAATAAACAGGCAGATTGCGAGGTATATTGCCCGAGATGAGCCATGAGTTGTAATAGCGGACTTGCTCCACGGGCAAATTGGCGGCTCTTGCGATGGCATCCAGTGTTTTTCCTCCCGTTTGGTTGTAAACCAATAACTTAATCGGGCTGCCGGCTACATTCTGTTGATTGCGGAATACGGAGGTGTACGCCAGCAAATCAATGATATAGTCGGGTGTTTTGTCGTTTATGGGCAATTGTGTTGTGCCGATGCGGGCGCGCTCCACGCCGTTGCTTTCGTTAAAGGCATTGGAAAGCCCCACGTTGTAGGCTGTGAAAGCGTAAATCCAATTGCGCATGGAGTAATTGTTTTTATGCATGGCGCGTGCAAAAGCGCGGGTGGCAGAAATAATGCTTTTGCGCTCGTCAATGGCATTGTCCACCTGTAAACCGTTTTCTTTGGCAATATCGGCAGACATCAGCCAGAATCCGGTAGCGCCGGGCTGACGGGGGGAGGTGGCATCGGCTGAAAGACCGCTCAGCAGAAACGCGATGTATTGCAGGTCATCGGGGCAGCCTTCTTCGCGGAGCGTTTGTGTGATGAGCGGCGAATAAATCTGGGAACGCTCGGAAAGGTCGGAGTACAGCGTCCAGTTGCCTGCAATCTGATTCACTCTTTGTTGAATCCGCTCGCGGGTGCGTGGTTCTATGGTCAGGTCTATATCGGCAAAACGCATTTGCGAAGGAACAGTAAGCCCTTCCTGCGCCATTGACCGAAAAGAACATAGAAACACGATGCAGAAGAGAAAAAATAACTTGTTCGTATTCATAACAGTGCGGGGGAATAGAATCTTAGGACAATTTTTGCGCGACCAGCAGCCCGTCGCGGATGGGCAATAATATGTTTTTTACACGGCTGTCCTGTTGTACCATACGGTTAAAAGCGGCTATCGTTGCAGTGTCTTTGTCCGTGGCGGCAGGCGGAATTACCTTGCCGCTCCATAAAACATTGTCTATCAGTATATAGCCGCCTTTTCTGACTTTGGGCAGCACCATTTCGTAATAAGTGGCATTTTGTCGTTTATCGGCATCAATAAAAACGATGTCAAAAACTTCATCTAACAGTGGCAATATCTGTGCCGCATCGCCGGTTCTGATTTCTATTTTGTCTGAAAGACCGGCTTCGTGGAAGTAGCGGTGGGCTATTTCCAAGGTTTCCTCGTTGTTGTCAATGGTAATCAGCCGACCCTCGGGAGCAAGCCCCTGCGCAAGGCAAATGGCAGAATAGCCTGTAAATGTGCCGATTTCCAATATATTTGTCGGGCGAACCATTTCGGAAAACAGCGACAGCATTGCGCCTTGCAAGTGCCCCGACAACATGCGCGGCAAGGTGGTTTTCAGGTGTGTTTCGCGTACAAGCCGTTGCAGCACAGGCAGTTCCGGCGTGGTGTGCGCTTCTGCATATTGTTCGGCTGCTATCTGTTCCCAGCGGCTTTTCATCGTCGGACGACTTAAAGTTTAGATTTTAGTTGTCAAATGTAAAGTAAAGATATACAAGAGTTTACCATTTATACAAGTTTTTGTCATCATTTGTTTGTGCGCCCATGCAAGTAAGTTTTACCCGCCTGATACCTGCTCAATCGGCTCATTTGCTGTTGCCTTTTACCGCGGCCGAATGGGAGGCTTCCGCCGATGCCGTTGCTACCCGTTTTGGCCTGCATGTAAACCTGCTCCAACAAGAGTTTAAAGGCCGCAAAGACGAAATCGTTAATCTTTTATTGCCTGATAATCAGCCGATAAGTCGCTTGTTGCTGGTAGGTTTGGGCGAGCAGTCCCATGCGGAGGTATTCCGAAAGGCTATGCGTTTGCTGGTGCATCAGCAAAGTGAAAAACTGCAACCACGCTTGGTAATAGACTTCACACAGTCTGCCACTTGCTTGGCAGCTATTGAGTCGTTTGCAGAGGCTGTTTCTGCCATGTTGCTGGGGACTTATCAGATAGGCAAGTACAAGGCTACGCCACCTGCCGCGAAATTATTGCCCGAGCTGACAATTGTCGTTCCCGAAAATTTGCAGGCACAGGCGCAGCGGGCTTTTGAGGCGGGCAGGCACATTGCCGAAGTACAACTTGCGGTGATGGACTGGGTCAATACGCCCGGCAATCGGATGAATGCGCTTACACTGGCAGAAACGGCACTTGCAAGCGGCAATAAATACGGTTATGCGGTGCGTGTGCTGCACAAGGCAGACATAGAGCGCGAAGGTTTAGGCGCGTTGCTTGCCGTTAATCAGGGCAGCGAACTGCCGCCCACATTCACTATCATGGAATACCAACCTGCGGGTAAACAAACAGTTAAAACAGTCGGATTAGTAGGCAAAGGCATCACTTTTGACACGGGCGGCATTACGCTCAAAGAAGGAACCAACATGGGCTGGATGAAAAGTGATATGGCGGGTGCAGCTGCCGTTATCGGCGCAATGGAGGCTGCGGCAAGGCTGCAACTGCCTGTGCGCCTTATTGGCATTGTGCCCGCAACCGACAATAAACCCGACGGCAAAGCCATCCAGCCCGGCGATATTGTGCAAGCCTACAACGGCATGAGCATAGAAGTGGACGATACGGATGCCGAAGGGCGCATGATTTTGGCAGACGGCGTATCGTACCTTGCCAAAAACTACCAGCCCGATGTAATGATTGATATTGCCACGCTTACAGGTGCGTGTATTTTCGCATTAGGCTATCATGCCGCAGGCTTATTTACCAACAATGATGAATTAGCGGCGGCACTGATAAAAGCAGGGCAACAGTCGGGTGAGCGGGTGTGGCGTTTGCCACTCTGGGACGACTACGACAGCCAGATTCGTTCCGATATGGCAGATGTTAAGAACTTCGGAGGCAGGCCGGCAGGTGCCATTACGGCTGCCAAACTCATTGAAAAATTTACAGACCGCCATCCTGCATGGGCACACATAGATATTGCAGGAACAGCCTTCGGCGATTCGCCTTTTGCCGGCAGCCGAAGCGCTACGGCCTTTGGTGTGCGATTAATTACCGAATTTTTGAAAGCGTTATGAAATACGTTCTCGTAAAATCCTTCTTCGTATGGATGATATGCGGGCTGTTGGCTGCACCGCAACTTTGGGCACAAGATGCCACCGATACCGATACCCTGTATCAGTCATTCGGCAAAATTTATCGCCTGCAATTGATAAATGCGCCTTTCCCTTCGCCGGAACGCGCCAATGGGCATACCTACAACGGGAAAACTTACAGCGCTGCCGAGCATTACAACGACAGCACGGTATTGGTATTCATTCCCAAAAAATTCAACCCAAGCCGAGAGGTAGATGTGGTAGTATATTTCCACGGCTGGTACAACAACCCCGACAGTGCCCTTGTGCAGTTTAACCTCATCAATCAGTTTGTGCAGGCAAATAAAAATGCGATATTGATTGTTCCGCAAGGGCCTAAAAATGCCCCCGATTCGTTTGGCGGCAAGTTGGAAAAAGCGGGCATGTTCGCCGCATTCATCAACGAAACCTTCCTGAAACTGGCTGCCGAAAAAGTATTTCGCAGCAATCCGCGCTTAGGTACGATTGTAATTGCCGGCCACAGCGGCGCGTACCGTGTGATGGCACATATCCTCATGCATGGCGGCATGGAAATTAAAGAAGTCTATTTGTTTGACGGGCTGTATTCGCAATTTGAGAAGTTTATTTTGTGGATAGACCGCAATAAAACAGGGCGTTTTGTTGCCGTTACCTCTCCTGCCGAAGGCGGCACCGAAAAACAAAGCATGGACATGATGGCAGTGATGAAAGCATGGAAAATTCCCTTTGCTTCATTTAAGGAGTTGGATGCTTCGCTGGTAGAAATGGAAAAAAACCGTGTGGTTTTTATTCAGAGCATATTGGGGCATAACGAAGTACTTTCCACAGGCAACAATCTGTACAAATGCCTCGTAACGAGTGGTAATTTGAAAGATATCAACTAAAAAAATTACAGCTAAGCAAACATGCAACCTTACTTTATTCAACTTGCATTAGGCGTTTGCTTCGCCTTGCAACTGTTTGGCTATCAGGCCTATGCGCAGGATACGCTGAAAACCCGAGTGCTCACCGATGTGGTCGTTACCGACGGCCGATTATTGTTAGGCACTGTTACGCCGCTGCCTCCACTGCATAACAACTTCATTTTGGCGGGTAAAAAAACCGAAGTAATTTCTTTGCAAATGACATCTGCCAATTTGGTGGAGAAAGTCGGCAGGCAAATTTTTGCCAAAATCCCCGGCGCTTTTGTCTATGATATGGACGGCGCAGGCAACCAACTCAATATTGCCACCCGTGGCCTTGACCCGCACCGCAGTTGGGAGTTCAATGTGCGACAAAACGGCATTATGACCAATTCCGATATTTACGGCTATCCGGCCAGCCATTACAGCCCCCCTTTGGAATCGGTTGAACGCATAGAAATTGTGCGCGGAACAGGTGCCCTGCAATACGGCGCACAGTTTGGCGGCATGGTCAATTACATCACCCGACAACCCGATTCCACCCGCACATTCAGCTATCAAACCGTTAATGCCGTCGGCTCATTTGGCTTATTGAGTACATTCCACAGCATCGGCGGACGAGTCGGCAAGTGGTCATATTATGCCTATGCGCAGCGGCGGCGCTCCGACGGTTATCGGGACAATGCCTTTTCCGATGCACAGGCGCAGTTTGTCAGTTTGCAGTACGACTTTTCTGCCAATTTGCGCCTGAAAGCCGAGTGGGGGCGCAGCCAATACCTGTATCGCATCCCCGGCCCGCTGACCGACTCGCTGTTCCGGCAAAATCCGAGGCAGGCGACCCGCTCCCGCAACTTCTACGAACCCGACATTCACGTGCCTTCGCTGACCTTAGATTGGACAATCAGCCCGCGCACACACCTGGATTGGACTGCTTCGGCCGTTATCGGCGCGCGTAACAGCGTGCAGTTCATTGCTTTTGCCAATGTTCCTGACCGCATTTTACCCGCAACTTTGGATTACGCGCCCCGTCAGGTAGATATTGACCTTTTCAACAGCTACACCTCCGAGTGGAAACTGCGGCACGAGTACCGCTTGGCAGGCATTCCTTCTACGCTGATAACGGGCGTTCGCTATATCAACAACGATTTGCACCGCCGCCAACAGGGGCAGGGAACAACGGGTTCGGACTACAACTTGACCGTTTTACAGCCCTATCGGCGGGATATCCATTTGAAAACGGGCAATTGGGCATTTTTTGCCGAAAACAGATGGCAAATCGGCAGCCGCTTGCAACTTTCGGGCGGGCTGCGCGCCGAAGACGGTATCAGCCGCATGAGAGGCCGTTTGGTCTATTTGCCCGAAGAGCGTATCCCTTTTGATCTTGTTCACAGGTTTGTTTTGCTGGGCGGCAGCGCACAGTATCAACTTACCAAAAATGCCCAACTCTATGGCGGCTGGGCGCAGTCATATCGGCCGGTCATTTTTGCCGACCTTGTACCTGCCAACCCGCTGGAACGCAACGATGAACGCCTGCGCGATTCCTTCGGGCACAATGCCGAAATCGGATTCCGAGGCACTACCGAGCGGCTGACATGGGACATCACTTTGTTTCAGTTGCTGTATCGCAACCGCATCGGCAGCCTGCAAATGACCGACGACAAAGGCGAAACGTACATTTGGAAAACCAATATAGGCGACAGCCGCAACAATGGTTTGGAGGCGTATGCGGAGTATCAGCTAATGAAAAATCGCCGCTTGCAACTTTCCGCATTTACTGCTACTGCGCTGATGGATGCCGTTTATGTAAATGGCAAGTTGCGCCGTCAAAATCGCAATGAAGAAATCAGCGGCAATCGGTTAGAGGGAGTGCCCGCGCTGACTTCCCGCAATGGTATCAACTTCCACGCGGGCAAATGGCATGGTTTTTTGCAGTACAGTTATGTATCCGAAAGCTACTCCGACCCGTTCAATACTCGTGAACCTGTACCGACCGGAGCCGCGGGCATTGTGCCGGCGTATCGGCTGATAGATGCCGGCGTGAGTTTTCAGGCAACGGAAAAAATACAAATGCGATTGAATATCAACAATTTAACCAATGAGCAGTACTTTACGAAGCGTCCTGTTATCTATCCCGGTGCGGGCGTATGGAACTCCGACGGGCGCAGTTGGATTGCTACTGTAACGATGAACTTTTAAACGGGCGATTGCTATGGATAGAAAAACAGTAGGGGCTTTCTTGCTTTTGATTGCGACGCAGTGGTGGGGTGCGCTGCCTATTGCTGCCCAAAGCCTGCCCTTTTCTCTGACAACCAATAATCCTTCGCAGGGGATGCAAGCCGTAAAGGCCAATTATGCCACCGAAAACGATACCATTCGCTTCACGGGCGACAGCGGCGAGGTGTTCGTGTATCGCATCAAAGCCGGTTTTCAGGCAGCGCTGCCGCCCATGCAGGTCAATTTGCCCGCCGGGCAGCCTGTGCTGGCACCCGATTCGCTTTTCAGCGTAGCCGTCAATACCGATTTTCGCTTGCCTGTCGGTTTGTATTTTGCCCAAAGCGATACGGCCACTGCCACAGGCAAAGGTTTTTTGATTGCCGACCGTGCCTATCCCAAATTGCGGAAGATAGACGATGTGCTGGCAGCCTTGGTTTACATCTCTACCAACGACGAGATAGCGGAAATTAACAGCAGCCGCGATAAAAAAGCCGCCTTAGACAACTATTGGTTGCGTTTAGGCGGCAATGAAGAAAATGCCCGACGGATGATTCGCATTTTTTATCAGCGGGTAGAACACGCCAACCGATATTTTACCACCTACAAAGAAGGTTGGAAAACCGATATGGGCATGATTTACATCATTTTCGGCGAACCTTCCGCTTTGAATCGCACCGCCAACGGCGAAGAGTGGGAATACCGCACCTCGGGCAAAAGCACCATCCGATTTACTTTTCAGCCCAAAGCCAACCAGTTTACGGGGCTGCACTATGAACTGGTGCGCCATGCCCGCTACCGCGATGTATGGTATGAGTACGTGGACAGATGGCGGCACGGATTAGTGGCCAATTAGGCAACGGCTAACCTGCTTTTAGCCTGCCACTCTTCCGCCCCTAATTTGCGCAACATGCGATAGTGCGATTGCAGGGCAGAACCAAATGTTTTGTTCTCAATATAGGGCAGTTGGAACTCCTGTGCCGTTTGTTGTACAATATCCGAAATGGCGCGGTAATGCACATGGCATATTTTCGGGAACAGATGGTGCTCAATCTGCATATTCAGACCGCCGCAAAGGAAGTTAGCCAAGCGGCTGTTGCGGGCAAAGTTGGCCGTTGTGCGCAACTGATGCTCCGCCCATGCTTCTTCAATGTTGCCCTCTTCGTTGGGCAGCGGAAAGGCCGTTCCTTCCACTACGTGCGCCAACTGAAACACCAGACCCAATACCAGCCCCTGCGCCAAGTGCATCAGCAGAAAACCCACTAACCAACCGCCAAAACTGATGGGCATCAGCCAAAGCGGCAGCCCGATAAACAGGAGGTAGTAAATGCCTTTGTAAAAGAACAGGTTGAAATATTCCATTTTCGGGTGTCTGTTTTTGTGGTTTCCGATTTTTTCCTGAAAGAATTTTTTAAAGTCTTTGCGGAATACCCACGAAACCGAAGCCAGCCCGTACAGCAAAAACGCATACAAATGCTGATAGCGCTGAATGGGTGTCAGTTTATCTTCCGTTGAGAGGCGAATCAGGCCGGGGGCAACTTCTATGTCCTCATCGTGCCCTGCAATGTTCGTATAGGTGTGATGTACGATGTTATGCGAAATACTCCATACATACGGATTGGCACCGATGATGTTGAATACCATGCTAAGCGTTTTATTTACGTAAAAATTGGATGAATAGGAGCCGTGAATGGCATCATGGCACACATTAAAACCTATCAAAGCACCTAGAACGCCAATGGTAACGGCTAAAAGCAGCATAACAGGAGTGCTGAAATTGCCAAGCAGCAACAGTAAGTAACTTGCAATAAAACCACCTAAAAAGAGCAGTGTTTTGAAAATCATTTCCGCATTAGCGTGCTTTGAAATGTTATTTTTGATAAAATAATCTTCTACGCGTTTTTTGACGGTGGCAAAAAACGCTGACCGACTTTTGTCGGCAAACCGAATTTGTTGATACATTTTGAACTGCTTGAAAAATGATAAGAATTGATAATTTGCAATAACGAAAAAAATGTGAAAATTAAAGGCGTTTCATGGATGAATTATTTCTTGCCTACTTGTGGCAGTTTCAATATTTTGACAAGAGAAATCTGCAAACAGAAAGTGGTGAGCCGTTGAGCATCATCAAACCCGGTACACGTAATCCGAATGCCGGTGCTGACTTTACCGATGCAGCCTTACAAATCGGCACGCTGCAATGGTTCGGGCAGATAGAAATACACGTTCGTACTACTGACTGGCTGCGGCACGGGCATCAGCTCAATGCAGCCTATGAAGGTGTAATTCTGCACGTTGTTTGGGAACATGATACTTCTGAAAAACCCTTGCGGCGCTCAGATGGTTCCATTATTCCTGTGCTGGCATTAAAAGAACGCACTAATCCGCTGATGAGGGAGCGCTACGCCCTTATGCTTGCACAACCTGCGCAAGAAATAGCCTGCGCCTCTCAAATACATAACGTAAACAGCCCGACCATTATTGCCACAGCAGACCGAATGTTGGTGCGCCGCCTGCACCGCAAGTCGGCAGAGGTGTTGGAATGGTTGCAGCGGCACAATGGCGACTGGCAACAGGCGGCCTACATGCTTTTTATGCGCAATATGGGGTTCAAAGTCAATGCAGCGCCTATGCTGGAACTGTCGCTTTCGCTGCCTTATGCGGTGCTCCGCAAGCACCTGCACGAGCCTTTACAGGCAGAGGCGCTGCTGCTGGGGGTGGCAGGTTGGCTGGCCGATGACTATTCGGATGCTTACCTGCGGCAGTTGCAAGCGGAGTTCCGCTATTTGACACACAAGTACAATTTGACCGATAAGTTGATGCAAAAGCAGGTGTGGAAAACGGCAAAAATGCGCCCTGCAAATTTTCCTGTCCGCAGGTTGGCACAGGCAGCAGCCATTCTTTGCCACTTACCCGATTTGTTTACGGTTTTTATTGAAACAACAAACATACAGTCTTTGCTGGATGCTGTCAGCTTGCCGCCAACTGATTATTGGCAAAGGCATTACCTTCCCGAAAAACCCTCTGAAAGGCACTTGGGCGGCATAGGGGAAGACAGCGCCAATACATTGCTTATCAATACGTTATTCCCTTTGTTGGCAGCTTATGCGCAACGAGAAGGCGGAGAAGATTTTATGGAACGCGCCATGCAACTGATGGCACAACTGCCGCCGGAGGACAATGTGATTACCCGTAGCTGGGAGTCCCTGCCTGTGCCCTTGCAAACTGCTGCCGACACACAGGCAGCCATAGAACTCTACAACGAATTTTGCAGCCGCCGCCGGTGTTTGCAATGCAGCATTGGGGCTTATCTGGTGCGCGGCGATAGTCGTTAATTAGTTGTCTTGCTCCGGCAACTTGCGCTCCGGTCGCATTTGCGGCAAATGGATGTGAAATTTGACCGCTATCAGCCGTATAACGATAACCGTCAGCGCAGCCATCAGTTCGGTAACGCCCGTTGCCATATGCAAAAAACGGCAGGCAAAATAAACAATGCCGCCCGCTACACAGGCAAGCGCGTAAATATCCTTGCGAAAAAGCAGTGGTACTTCATTGAGCAAAATATCTCTGATTACGCCACCAACCGAGCCCGTAATTGTCCCCATCACAATACACACCCAAAACGACAGCCCCGCATCAATGCTCTTGGTTATTCCTACAATGGTAAATAGCCCAAGCCCGATGGTGTCAAACAGGAAAAGCGTATTTCCCCACTTGAAAACCTGTTCTTTGAACAATAGGGTAGCAAGCAGCGCCACAGCCGTTACAAGGAAGTACTTTTCATCGTGCATCCAAAAAGGGCTGACATCCAGCAATAGGTCGCGCACTGTTCCGCCGCCAATGGCTGTTACCAGCCCCATCACATAGGCACCAAACCAGTCAATCTGTTTGCCCGATGCCATTCTGATGCCGCTGATGGCAAAAGCAAATGTGCCTGCCAAATCAAGAAAAAAGGTAAGATTGGTGTACAACGGTTATTGGAGTTGTATTTTAGGGTTGAAGTTATGCGTTTTGCGATATTTTTTTCAACAACTTTTGCCGTTTTTATATCGGTCTGAAGCCTTGCGAAATCATAGAGGCAGTCGGCAAACAAAGAAGATGGATGAACTGATGTAAATTATTTAGTAAAAAATTTATGCTAATGCTTTTCTTGATTAAACAAAACAGGTGTTTATGTGTGAAATAATTAAAAAAATGCATTAAAAGTTAAATTTTTCAAAGAATTGACCTGCGCTCAACTGTTATTCGCTGTCTCTGCGTCAAACGTGATTTGCATGATGCTCTGTTAGTTGTTTTTTCAGATTTTGGATGCCACCGATATAATTGGTACTTAGACTTTGTAAGTCAAGTGGATACGCAGCAAATCCATCGGGATGCGAAACGTATCTTTCAGCCCAATTTTAGAGTCGCCCACTTCATTCCATTCATTCAGAGGATATTCGTAAATCTTGGCTCTTGAGACTTCAAAACCCAGCGATTGTTGAAACCGTTTGATGATTTCCACATCTACTAACCACCGTGAAATAAAGGGTCGGTCAAAAACATGGGTCATCTCATCGCGCCGAAATACTTTTGCTCCGCACTGTGTATCGTAAAAAGGCAGGCGCAAAGACCAACTAATCAGGGTGGCAAAAAAGCGCCCTATGATGTGCCTGCTGGCCAAGCGATGGATACTGCTGCCCATTCGTTTTACGCGAGAGGCACAGACAAAAGTATATTGGCTGTTTTCAGCTACTTGTACCAGCGCCTGCATTTCGTGGAGGGGGGTGGCCAAATCGGCATCTAAGAAGCCTACGTATTTTACGGGTTGAGTAGCCAATAGCAGCATCCCTTCACGCACACTTTCTCCTTTACCCTTATTTTGGCGGCGGTCAATAAGCAAGACCTGTTGCGGTAAGGCTTCCTTGATGCGGTGCAGTACGTCAGAAGTGGCGTCTTTGCTGCCATCGTTTACAAAGCAAAAAAGCCACTCAGGATGTTGGCGCATAAACTCAATAAATGCCTCTGCGGGCAGTCGGTTGGCTTCGTTGTAGCACGGAATGACAACACCAATTAGCATGTTTGTTTGAGTCCTCTCACCGAAGTTATACAAATGATTTGGAACAATTACTATTCGGTTGGTATGAATGTCCTTTTGCGCAAACGTTTTGTTGCTATTTCTTGGAATTTTTCAGCTTTTATATGCATCTTCACTCACACTTAAAAACTTTCAGGCGCATTAGCACCCCGACAAGCTAAACAACAAACTTTATGAATACAATCTCAACCTTATGGCGGATTCATACTCCTTTTTTGTTCTTTATGGGCTTTTGCCTGTCGGTGGGCTTATGGATATACCGAGATTTCGGTCTTTCCCATGACGAAGTAACCCAGCGAACCACAGGTGCAATGGCTGCTGTGTATGCGAATCAGAAACTTGGCTATGTCTTTCTTTCGGAGGAAGCGATTCGCAAGAGAGCAGAAAAGATAGTGGAAGACCCAAGAAGTATAGATAAGTACTTAGGTAAAACCGGCTTTAATGAGTACCGCGACAGGGACTATGGGGTTGTGTTTGAGCTGTTTCTAATCGGAGCCGAAGTAGTGAGTGGGGTCAAAGATTCTGCCGATGTGTATTTTTTGCGCCACTTGCTAACCTATCTGTTTTTTCTGGTCGGATTGGCGTTTTTCTATTTGCTGCTTTGGGAGTGGCTCCAAAACCGTTGGTGGGCACTAATGGGCGCAGTTTTCTTATATCTTTCTCCGCCTATTTTTGCCCATGCTTTTTTCAATTCCAAAGATATCCCGTTCATGGTGGCTTACTTAGGCAGCATGTACACCCTGCAACGCCTGCTTCGGAACAAAACTTTTGCCAATGCGTTTTGGCATGCCTTGATGTGTGCCATTGCGGTTGATATCCGCATACCCGGTATTTTTATGCCGGGTATGACAGGGCTAATGGTCGGGTTGGAATTTCTGAAAGCCCCTGCCCCGATGGGGTATCTTAAACAGCATATGCGAATATATACCGCCTATGCAATTATGCTGGTTGCTATGATTGTGCTTTTCTGGCCGTTTCTCTGGGAGGCTCCATTCAAAAATTTCCTGTTTGCTTTTTCCAATATGAGTAAGTTCAGGTGGAATGGGCAAACCTTTGCTTTTGGGCACGTATTTGAGCCTTACCTGTACACACCATGGTACTACATTCCGATTTGGATAATAGCTACTACGCCACTTTTGTATATTCTTGCATTTTTTTATGCCCTTTTTCTGGCAATTCAAAGGGCGGTAAAAGCTCCCGATGGTCAGTGGTTATACGATACACCCGCCTGGCAAACCCTGCTCATGTGTATAGGCGCTTCCATTCTGCCACTGACCGCCGTAGTAGTACTCGGTTCTACGGTTTATGACGGGTGGAGACAATTGTATTTTATCTATCCCGGTATCTTGGCAAGTGCTGTTTATGCCATGCATCACCTATTTGAGCAAGTGCGTTCCCGCCCCTTGGTCTGGACTATAGCCTTAACGGCAATCCTGTCATCTACTGTGGTTACGACGGCCTTCCGAATGTTCAAACTCCATCCGTTTCAGCATTTATATTTTAGCAGTATAGTAGGCGACGACCCCGGGCGTTATTTTGACTTGGATTACTGGGGGACATCTTACCGAAAATTATTAGAAAACATGGCCTCTTCCTCAAAAGAAGAGTTGCAGCAGCGCCCCTTAGTGGTCTGGGCTGACGAGTTCTCTGCAAAGGTAAACCTGCAAGGCCTTCCTGCAGAGGTGCGGAGAAATTTTCGCTTTGCCGACTCACTCCACCAAGCTGACTACTACCTGACGATTTTCCGTGGCCGCCTGCCTGATGGCTCCTTTGCCTTGCCCGACTCCCTGATTAATCGCAATGCACCGGTAGCAGAGGTTTGGGTGGATGGAAGAATCCGTACGGCGGCGGCATTCAAGGTGAATAAGCGATAACACATCGGTTTTTTACACCTAATGCGAACCTTTTAACAAAGCCTTGATAATCAACTGTTTTTGCGTTATCGTAAGCACTGTAATTAACCTTTATACGGAAGCGCAAGAGGTTTGTAAAAAATCTTTTGTATAAGTTGTTGAAAAACAGGTATTTAAAAACTTGATAGGTTTCTAAGGCCTGTCGGGTTTGTGTATGACAGCCTACAAACAACAAAAACCCTCCGAAAACCAATGAACTTTCGGAGGGCTTGTCATACGTACCAGGAGCGGGGGTCGAACCCGCACGGCTTATTCAGCCACAGGATTTTAAGTCCTGCGTGTCTACCTATTCCACCATCCCGGCCTTTTATGAACGCAAAAGGGATTCATTGCTGAATCCCCTGAGCGGGAAACGAGACTCGAACCCGCGACCTCAACCTTGGCAAGGTTGCGCTCTACCAACTGAGCTATTCCCGCATTAAATTGGTATTTTGTTCCACAATTCTTGGCGTTGAACTTTTTTCGCTGCCGTTGTTCCTGAATTGTGATGCAAAGGTATAGCAGCTTTTTATATCTGTCAATACCTTTGCTCAAATTTTTTTTCGGCATTTGTGCCACTAAAACCGTTCCAAATTGACAATCAGTAAATTACGCCTATGAAAATTTTTCAAAAATTATTGGAGAATGAGGTGCAGCACTTCATTCAGACGCATTTATATGAAGATGCGGGGCGTTTGATGCTGAAAAAAAGTCCTTTTCCCGCCATAGAAATGCGGCATTTAGTCGGGCAGATTCAGGCAAAGCGCAAGGCACAAATCAAATTGCCTTCTTGGTTTAGTACTTCGGGGCTTGTTTTTCCGCTCTTGCTCAATCTGGAACAAAGTTCTTCGGAGGAAACTGCCCGTTTCAAGGCCGCGCTGATGCAGGGCAGGCACTTGGCAGACCTGACAGGCGGCTTTGGTATTGACTGCGCATTTTGGGCTGATTCCTTCGAGCTGGTAGATTATGTAGAACGAAACGAGGAACTTGCCGCCATTGCAGCCCATAATTTTCAGGTATTGGATAAAAGTAACATTCGCGTGCATGTTGCCGATGCCCACGAGTGGCTGCAAAATTTGGGAGAGCCGTTGGATGCGGTTTATATAGACCCTGCTCGCCGTGATGCTGTCGGCAATAAAGTTTTTCGCCTGAGTGATTGCGAGCCTGATGTTCCTGCCATGTTGCCGCTGCTGGCAAAAAAAACGCGGCAAGTACTGATAAAAACATCGCCCATGCTCGATATTAGTGCCGCTCTTGCCGACTTGGAACAGGCCGCCGATGTTTCGTGGCAGGTTGCCGAAGTTACCGTACTTGCGGTACACAATGAGTGTAAGGAAGTGCTTTATTGCCTGCGTCAAGAAAATAGCAGCGAAACGCAGATACATGCGGTGAATCTGACGGACAGCGGCGTACAGGCGTTTAATTTTTCATTTGCCGAAGAAAAGGCCGCAACCGTAGCGTTTGCCATGCCGCAGGCTTTTTTCTTTGAACCCAACGCTGCCCTGTTGAAAGCGGGTGCATTTAAAACCCCTGCTGCACGTTTTCATTTACAAAAGTTACATCCGCATACACATTTGTACACATCGGAGCAGCGGCCGGAGGACTTCCCCGGACGTGTTTTCCGACTGACAGCAGTTTGTAAAGCCGACCGTAAGGCTATTCTGGCACATCTGCCGCAGGGAAAAGCACATCTGGCGGTGCGTAATTTCCCCGCTTCCGTAGCCGAACTGCGTAAACGCTGGGGCATTGCCGAAGGCGGCGAAACTTATCTTTTTGCCGTTACCCTTGCCGATGGGCAAAAGGCAGTGTTGATAGGCGAAAAAGATTAACTTTGCCACACCAATAAACACATTCAACGAACACATCGTTAAACCGCAAAAACACACTTTCCAATCATGCACTTTCAAGAATCAGAAAATCAAAAACTGATTGCACAAATGGTTCGCGACTTTGGGGCAAAGCACATTACCCCTTTCCGCGACCAATGGGACAAAGACCAACATTTCCCGATTGATGTTTTCCATAAGCTGGGCGAACTGGGGCTGATGGGCGTTCTGATGCCTGAATCGCTCGGTGGCGCAGGTATGGGCTACTTTGAGTACGTAACAGCCATCGCTGAATTGGCAGTTGTTGACCCTTCAATTGCCCTGTCTATGGCAGCGCACAACTCACTGTGTACCAATCATATCTACGAATTCGGCAATGAGGAACAGCGCAAGCGCTGGATTCCTAAACTGGCTACCGGTGAGTGGATTGGTGCATGGGGGCTTACCGAACCTAACACAGGTTCCGATGCGGGTAACATGCGCACAGTAGCCGTTCGCGACGGCGACCACTGGGTTATCAATGGTGCAAAAAACTTCATCACGCACGGCAAGTCGGGTAATGTAGCGGTTGTGATTGCCCGCACCGGCAACGTAGGCGACTCGCACGGCATGACGGCTTTTGTGGTAGAACGCGGCACTCCCGGCTTTACGGGCGGCAAAAAAGAAGACAAACTCGGTATGCGTCTTTCCGAAACTGCCGAAATGATTTTCACCGATTGCCGTATTCCGCACGAAAATATGCTGGGGCAAGAGGGTGAAGGCTTTATCCAAGCCATGAAAATTCTGGACGGCGGCCGTATTTCCATTGCCGCGCTGAGCCTCGGTATCGCAATGGGGGCGTATCAGCACGCTTTGCAATATTCCAAAGAGCGCGAGCAATTCAACAAGCCCATTTCCAGTTTTCAGGCAATTGCTTTTAAATTGGCCGATATGGCAACCAAGATTGAGGCCGCTAAGTTGCTGACTTTCCAAGCGGCTTATCTGAAAAACAATAAGTTGCCCGTGAACAAAGAATCTGCAATTGCCAAGTATTACGCTTCCGAAATTTGCTGCGAAATAGCCAATGATGCCGTTCAAATTTTTGGCGGCTATGGTTACTGCAAAGACTATCCGGTAGAAAAATATTACCGCGACTGCAAACTCTGTACCATTGGCGAGGGCACTTCCGAAATTCAGAAATTAGTGATTTCGCGTGCTATCCTGAAATAGCCCTGTTGCACACCTGTCGGGTTGCCCAAAAGCCGACAGGTGTATATTTTTGATTATCAAATATTTACAGCCACTCTTATGGCGCGTCTGCTGGTCTTCCTTTCTCTGCTGCTTTTCAGTGCCGACCTTTGGGCGCAGGCACAGGTACATATTGTCTTTTTTCGCGATAAGCGCAATTCTCCTTTCAGTTTAAACAGGCCGCAGGAATTTCTTACGCAGCGGGCGATTGAACGAAGGCAGCGGCAGAATATACCGCTTACCGGTCGCGACTTGCCTGTTAGCCCTGCTTATTTAGACTCTATTCGCAAGACAGGCGCTCGCGTGCTGTATCCCACTCGCTGGTTCAACGGAGCAATTATCAGTGCTACCGCTGCCCAAATGACAGCCGTCAATCGGTTGAGTGTGGTGCAAAGCAATGCAGGGCAACGCCTGAGCAGGATAGAAGAACAACAGCAAGGAAGCGAACTGCCCGACTTCATTCGCACGGCACGTACAGAGGCAACGGAGAACTTTAACTACGGGCTATCCGACAGGCAGGTAAGCATGTTAGGCGTAGATGCCATGCACCGCGCCGGATTCAGAGGCGAAGAAATGCACATTGCCGTGTTAGACTGTGGTTTTCAGGGGTTTAACTCGGCGTTGCCTTTTCGCAGCATGACCGTACTGGGCACTTTCAACTTTGTAGACGGCACAACCAACGTTATTAACTCCTGTACCCACGGCACACGCGTACTCTCTGCACTGGCAGCTTTTCAGGAGGGTTCGTTGATAGGAACTGCCCCGCGCGCTGCTTACTACCTTTTTCAAACAGAAGATAACGCCACGGAAACTCGCGCCGAGGAGGCTTGGTGGCTGGCAGCCGCCGAACGCGCCGACAGCTTGGGCGTAGATGTCATTTCTACCTCCGTAGGCTACTATGCATTTGACGACCCCGCACAGAACTACACCATCAACGATTTGAACGGGCGCACGGCACTCATTACACGCGCAGCCAATGCAGCGGCTTCTGTGGGGATGCTGGTTATCAAAAGTGCAGGCAATCAGGGCAACAGGGCTTGGGGACGCGTTACCTTCCCCGGTGATGCCGACTCTGTGCTGACGGTTGGTTCGGTCAATACAAACGGCGTTTATTCCTCTTTCAGTTCGCGCGGCCCTACCGCCGATGGCAGGGTTAAGCCCGATGTAGCGGCCATAGGAGAGGGCACTATCGTCAGTTTACCTTCCGGCACTATCACGGGTGATGTGGGCACATCTTTTTCTACGCCGTTGGTAGCAGGGCTGGCAGCAGGTTTTTGGCAGGCTAACCGTCGCCTGACCAATATGCAGGTCATTGACTTTATCCGCCGTTCGGGTACTCGTGCCCGCAACCCGAACGATTCCATCGGCTATGGTATCCCCAACTTTGAACGGATGCAATTGCTGGTAACTTCTTTGCCCGGTCAGGTGGTCAAGTCGGCAGCGATTGTTGTTTATCCCAACCCCTCAAATGGCGAAATCAGGGTTTCGTTTCCTGAATCACTGCACGGCAAACCTGTTACGCTGCTGCTAACCGATACATCCGGCAGGCAATATATGGAAACAACCACTACGGCAGCAAAAGAACCGACCGTGCTTCGCCTGTCAATCGCCAAAGGATTTTACTTGCTGCAAATCGTCAGTTCGGAGGGTAGGAGGGTAGCATCAGTCGTCTTTGATTGACGGCATAAATTATTATTTTGCCGCTCACGCATAATTTGTTTTACCATGTCTGTAATTCGTTTGCTGATTGCTGAAGATGATGAGGTGGCAGCTAAAAACCTTTACTTCACTCTGGAAGACATGGGGTATGCTGTTGCGGGTCATACAACGCTTGGCGAAGAGTTATTGCGCATGGCCAAAGTGGCACAGGTTGATTTGGCTATTTTGGACATTGACCTGCCCGGGCAACTGGATGGTATAGAAACAGCCGCTGCACTGCAAAAACTGAATATCCCTTACATTTTTCTGACTGCACAGTCCGACACGGAAACACTGCATCGGGCAAAGCTTACGCAACCCGCTGCTTATTTGGTGAAGCCCTTTGACGAAGCAACGCTGCGCTCAACCATTGAACTGGCAGTATATCAACATGCCGTTAAATCGGGGCAGCCGCTCCCTGCACAAATTCGCACGCGGTATGCTGCGCAGGACTGCATTTTTGTGAAAGCACGCACTCGTCTGGAAAAAGTGCGTGTTGGCGATGTGTTATGGGTAGAAGCCAGTGATATTTATGCGGAGCTGCATACCCGCGCAGGCAAATTTGTTGTCAATTATCCGTTAAAGGTAATTGAAGAAAAATTTCCGGAAGATTTGTTTTTCCGCGTGCACCGTTCGTTCCTCATCAACCTGCAAAGTATTGACGCACTGGAAGATAACGAATTGATTATCAACGGGCAGCGCATCCCCATAGGAAAGACCTACCGCTCCAAATTGATGGAAAAACTGGAAATCATGTAAGCAATCAGGTAAAGTTCACAGTATTTTCGCTTTTCATTGCAAAGATTTGTACTCCAACCTGACTCGGCTGACTCTAAGACCTGTCATGTTTAACCATCCGTTTTTCGCGGCAAACGTGATGCAAGCACGCAGGTTGTTGCAGATAATGCGATTTTTTTACTGATTTTTTAATCCGAAATCAAATCAGGATGGACATCAGAATTTCGTTGGCATAGCGGTTTTCCGTTTCCAAAAAAGCAAACTCCCGCAAAATACCTTCCTGACGAAAGCCGACCTTTTCATACAAATTTTTTGCGGCATCATTGCCCACGGTAACGCTAAGTTCTATGCGGCGAAACCCTTTTGAACGGGCATACCCGATAATTTCCTGCAACATGGCGGTGCCGTAGCCTCTCCCCGACAGGTCAGGGTCTATGGCAACCCCGCCCAGATACACCACATGTGCCGTGCGGTAGGTGTAGGGTATCAGTTTGCACATGCCCGCAGGAATGCCGTCAGCCGTTTTGTACTGCCATAAAACTCCTTTGGCAAGCAAGTCTGCATAGATGGGGCGAAACTCATCGGGTGGCATGGCAGCATACAGCAGCCAGATGTTATTCTTGGGGTGCATGTATAACCGATAGAAAAAATCAAAGTCGTTGGCAGTGGCAGCAATTAAAGGCATGGGTGGCAAGAACTTTTGAAACAATCTCTGCAAAAATACCCATTACCGACTCAGATAAAAAGCAAAAAGCAGTTGAGCATAGGCGCACAACTGCTTTTTGCAAGGGATATTATCGGACTACTGGATAGTAATGTCGTCCATGTAAGCATCAAATACTTTGTGCAGCAAGGTCAGGCGGAAATAATCATCTACCTTTTGGCGATTTTCTTGGTCTTGCAACATGCGCATAGCAAGCATATTTTCCATACCCACCATGTTGTAGTAGCCCATGCGTACAATTTGCATGAAATTGATATCGCTCAGGCGTGCTACGATGTCCTGCATATCTACCTTAATATTTTTTGCATTGGCCAATTCTGAAACTAACATTTCAAAGCGCATAGTATCGCGGTAGCCGTCGTATGATTCGGCAATCTGCGCTTCGCTCAGGTTAGGGTTATTGGCAGCCAGCCAACGCTTCATGAACGAATCGGGCAGGTCAAAATTATGTGCTTCCAGCAGTTGTGTCTGGAATTGATTCAGCATCTGGTCTTTTTGAGCGATTTCCGCTTCGCGGGTTTTAATGTTGCGCAGTTGTTGGCGGAAATCTTCTTCGCTTTGTACTTTGCCCGGCCCGAAAATCGTGTCAAAAAGTTCCTGATTCAACTCAGGCAGTTGTTTCACGGAGATATTACCGATGGTCATCACAAATTCGCCGCTGATATTTTTGACCATGTCTTCGCCCATTCCGAAAAATTCGCTCACCTGTGCATCAGACGGGAACAGGGTGCGGAGGTCAAAAGTAACAGTGTCGTTTTTCTTCTTACCCAAGAAAAGAGACTTGTGCTCACCGATTTGCCCGATGGATACTACACCGTAGCCTTTCGCATCGGCAGTAAACAGGTCGCGCAGTTCATCAGGGTTATTGTAGCTTGGCACTTTCACAGCCTCGCCATTAGCCGTAACTATGAAGCCATAGACTGTAACATCCGGTTGGTCAGCTACTTCTTCCTGCTCCTGATAGTTGGCGTTCATATTGCGCAGATTTTCAATGGTTTCATCAATTTGCGCATCGGTAACTTCAGCCGCAGGCTTAGATATAACAATATTCTTACCGACTGAAAGCGTAATTTCCGGCTTCAGGCCGATATCGTAAGAGAACTCAAAATCGGTTTGATTTTCCCAGTCGTAGTTGCCGTTTTGAGTAGTTTCGCTCATCATTGGGCCGCCCAGAATCTGAATGTTATTATCTTTCAGATAGTTTTCCAGCGCATCCGTAGAGGTTGCGGAAACTTCCGAAACTTTGATGGACTTGCCATACATTTTGCGAATCATTCCTGCCGGAACTTTACCGGGGCGGAAACCTTTAATTTGCGCCGTGCGCGCGTACTCCTTTATTTTTTTTTCAATCCTGTCTTGGTAATCTGCCTGATTGAGTGTAATTTTAATGGAGGCAGTCAGGGAGTCGGTTTTTTCTAATGTGATTTCCAAGGCTCTAAATAAATTAAGCTAACAAAGAGGTGGTAATAAGGTCGGCAAAAACCAACACATTCAGACTATTGAGTGCGGATGGAGGGATTCGAACCCCCACGCCGCGAAGCGCCAGATCCTAAGTCTGGTGCGTCTACCAATTTCGCCACATCCGCTCAAAAGTTCGGCAAAAGTAATTCACTTCTCTGAAAACTCAACTTTCTTTGTAATTTTTTCTTAGTGCACGCATCTTTGAGTATGAAAGATAATCCCAATTCGCCTGCTCCAAATACATTACCGGCAACTGTTATGGATGTGCCGGAGGTTCATCAAAAACCCGTTATCCAAGATATAACAGCAGCCGTACCTGCCGATAAGCAATTGGAGGAAGAACGCAAGGAGATTTTACGTCGCTACCGTCAGGTGCTTCGCAAAGTCAGTCCGGTTTTAAAGAACCCGAAGGAGGATTTGAAGCGCATCAAAGCAGCTTTTGAAATGGCCGAAGAGGCGCACCGAAGCGAGCGGCGCAAGTCCGGGGAGCCCTACATCTACCATCCGCTGGAAGTAGCACGCATTGTAGTAGAGGAAATGGGATTGGGCGCCACTTCTGTTATCTGTGCCTTCTTGCACGATGTGGTGGAAGATACGGATATTACCATAGAGGATATTCGCCGCAAGTTTGGCGATAAAGAAGCGCACATTATAGACGGGCTGACAAAAATTAAAGATACTACGCTGGATGCGACCACTACCGAGCAGATAGAAAACTTCCGCAAAGTATTGCTCAATTTGTCGGAAGACATTCGCGTGGTGCTGATTAAAATAGCCGACCGCTTGCATAACATGCGCACGCTGGACGGTATGAGGCGCGACAAACAACTCCGCACTATTTCGGAAACACAACTGATTTATGCGCCATTGGCACATCGGTTGGGTTTGTATGAAATTAAAAGTGAGCTCGAGGATTTGTGTTTGAAATACAAATCGCCGGAGATTTACAACGAAATTGTCTATAAAATTAAAAAGACACAGCCCGAGCGCGACAAATTTGTAAAGGATTTTATTAAGCCAATAGATGCAAAACTTAAAGAACGCGGTTTTAAGTTTACCATTAAAAGCCGTGTAAAAGCTGTTTCTTCCATTTACAATAAGATGGAGAAGCAGAAGATACGCTTTGAAGATGTTTTTGACCTTTTTGCCATTCGGATTATTTTGGATTCACCGCCGGACAAAGAAAAAGAAGACTGTTGGGTTGCTTTTTCTATTGTAACCGATTTTTACCAATCCAATCCTTCACGCATGCGCAATTGGATTGACCACCCGCGCAGTAACGGCTATGAGTCGCTGCACATTACCGTTATGAGCCACACAGGCCAGTGGGTAGAAGTGCAGATTCGCAGCAAGCGAATGGATGAAGTGGCCGAAAAAGGTCTGGCCGCCCACTGGAAGTACAAAGAAAAAAATCCCGATAAAGGGGCTAAGCCACCCGTCAATACGATGGAAAGTTGGCTGAACCGTATCCGCGAAACGCTGGAAAACCGCGACTTGGATGCGCTGGAAATGATGGGCGAAATACATAAAGAACTGCACGAAGAAGAAATTTATGTATTTACGCCCAAAGGCCATATGAAAATATTGCGCAACGGCTCTACCGTACTCGACTTTGCCTTTATGATTCATACCGACCTTGGGCTGCATTGCCTCGGGGCGAAGGTAAACGGCAAGCTCGTACCTATGGGGTATCAGTTAAAAAATGGTGAAAAAGTTGAGATTATTAAAAGTAGCTTGCCCAACGTAACGACGGACTGGCTGAAATTAGCCAATAACAAGCGAACACAAAGTAAAATCAGCCAGTTTCTGAATGGTAAGCGCAGTTCTTATGCCGAAAGGGGACGCGAAATAATCAAACGGAAAATAGAGCAATTGCACATTGCCGTTCCCCAAACGGAGGAGTTCCGTCTGAAACTTGCCAAAAAGTTCAATCAGAACTCCATTATTGAGTTTGAAGAAAAGTTAGGCAAAGACGAGTTGCCGCATACTCAGTTAAAAGAGGTCATTAGGGGGTTGGTAAACGAACTGAAAAACACTGGGAAGCCCGCACCTCTCCCGACTGAAAAATCTGTTAAAAATCTCAAACCCAATACGGCCAAACTGCAAATCGGCGGACACACGGGCGAGATTGTATATACGCTTGCCAAATGCTGCTCCCCCGTGAAGGGCGATGAAGTTATCGGTTATATGACCGTCAGCCGTCGCCTGATGGTGCATCGGGTAGATTGTATCAATGCCATCAATCAAATGGCAAAAGATAACAGCCGAGTTATTCCGCTGGAATGGATTGACGATGATAAAGCAACGAACCATCGCGAGGCTTCAGCCAAAACTCCTGCACGGATAGAAGCTGTAGAAGGGGCAGCTCCTCCCACACCGGAAGAATTACCGGCCGTAGAAGCAATACCCGCGCCTCCGCCTCCGCCTGCACCTATGTACTATGAGGTGGCACTGAACATGTACGGATTTGACAGGGATGGTATCGTAAACGAAGTTACGCAAGTTATCCATGCACATAAAGTAAGTATGCGCTCCATTACGATGGGTGAAACAAATGGACTGTTTGAAGGGCAGATAGTGGTGCGTGTACAGAGTATAGACCAACTCGATAGCCTGATGAAAGACCTTAAAAAAACAGAAGGTATTAAGGGCGTAGAGCGCAGCGTTTTGTAAAGCATGAAAAAGACAGTTGTAATTAATGTGGTGGGTCTTTGCGGCGCACTGATAGGCGAGCATACGCCGTTTTTAAAACAATGGATAGCCAAAGGGCAGGCAATGCCTGTTGAAAATATGCTGCCTGCCGTAACCTGCTCGGTGCAAACTACCTATCTTACCGGTAAATGGCCATCTGAACACGGCATCGTAGGCAACGGCTGGTATGACCGAACCGAGTGTGAGGTAAAATTCTGGAAACAATCCAACAAGTTGGTGCAGGCACCCAAGGTATGGGATGAAGCACGCTTCCATGACCCCAATTTTACGGTTTGTAATATGTTTTGGTGGTACAATATGTACAGTACTGCCGACTACAGCGTTACGCCGCGTCCCCAATATTGGGCAGATGGCCGCAAAACACCCGATTGCTATTCCCATCCCGCCGATTTGCGCGATAAATTGCAGGAGCGACTTGGCATCTTCCCTCTGTTCGATTTCTGGGGGCCTCGTACCTCCATTCGCTCCTCGCGCTGGATTGCCGAGGCAAGTAAATTGGTAGATGAATGGCACAACCCGACGCTTACACTGATTTACCTGCCCCACTTAGACTATAACTTTCAAAGGTTTGGCACGCAGCATCCAACCATTCCCGAAGATTTGCGACAAATAGATGCGCTGTGTGCCGATTTGATACAATTCTACGAACAGCGCGGGGCAGAAGTGCTGTTGCTTTCAGAGTATGGCATTACCGACGTATCGCGCCCTATCCATTTAAACCGCTTGTTCCGGCAAAAAGGTTGGTTGCAAGTACGCCGCGAACATGATGCAACCGAGTTGCTCGATGCAGGTGCAAGTCGGGTTTTTGCTGTGGCAGACCATCAGTTGGCACATATTTACATCAACGACCCAACGCTTTTGCCGCAGGTAAAGAGTTTGTTGCAGCAAACCGAAGGTGTAGAACTTGTATTAGATGAGCAAGGAAAAAAAGCGCACCACCTAACCCACGAGCGCGCCGGTGATTTGGTAGCTGTTGCCGATGCAAAAAGTTGGTTCACTTATTACTATTGGTTAGATGACCGCCATGCCCCCGATTTTGCCCGTATAGTAGATATCCACAAAAAGCCGGGCTACGACCCTGTCGAGATGTTTACCGACCCCAAAAAGCCCTTGATGCCGTTACGGGTAGGATGGAAGCTATTGAAAAAGAAGCTTGGTTTTCGTATGCTGATGGATGTTATCCCGTTAGATGCCTCGCTCATAGGCGGCTCGCACGGGCGCATAACAGACCGACCGGAAGATAAGCCTTTATTGGCAGCCCGTTATGTTGCTTGTTTGCCTAATCAGGCAATTTGTGCGCCTACCGAGGTGTATCATGTCATTATGCGCCTGTTGAACAGGCAGACATAAGCAGGCAACCAAATTTTACGCATCGCATGGGAGCATTTCGGAATACGGGTTGGGAATTTACAAAATCAGCGAAAGACCGTAACATTCGCCTGAAATCCGTATTCAACAGAAAGCCGCTGTATATGACCCGTATAAAAATAAAAACGGCGCAGGGGGAATATCCTTGCGCCGGTGTTTGTTTTCAGGAAAGTCTATCAAAAGCGGTTGAAAAGTTTAGTCATCAATATTACCGCCGCTGAGTTCGCCGCCACTTTCTATTTCTTTTTCGGCTACGCTGTCATCATTGTTTTTGCGCAACTCATAGATAACGGCGTATTTGAGGCTGCTCTGGTCTGCTTTCTTAAACGCTTCGTTGGCGGCTTTGGGGTTTTTCATTTTATTGAAAACCAAACCTTGCAAGAAGTAAACCTGTGCTTTCATTTCAGGGTCTACTCCCTGAAACTTATTCAGAATGTCGTTGATAACGGTCATGGACTCGTTGAGCTTGTTCAGCTTAGACAAGGCAACGGCTTTAATAAAAGCAACCTGATAATTAGTCGGTTGAATGGCAAGACAAGCATCAGCCGAAGCAATTGCCTCGTTATACAACCCTGCACCAATTTCACTCTGTGCTACTTTTGAAAGAGCTAAGGCTTTTTCCACCGGTTCTTTCTTAGCTTCAGCAGCCAGTTTTTGTTGTTTGATAACGGCAGATTGGTCTAGTGTCATTTTTGAGATATTGACCAGCATTTCATGAGCAGGGGAGAAGTCCGGCTTTATTTTAATGGCTTGTTCTGCCATTTTTTTGCTTTCTTCCAACTCATATACCTTATAGTAAGCGGTAGCAAGGTGCTGGAAGTAGATATGGCTCATTTCAAAAATTTTGACCTTGTAGGGGCCAAAGTTGGCTTTGGTAAATGCTTGCTGGGCTTCCGGATATTTACCCAGTTTGTAGTAGCCTAAACCAAGTTCATAGTAAAAACGGGCAAAGTCGCGAGGGTCTTGGCTGGTAATCAAAGGAGTTGCTTTCAGCATGTCTTTTACAGCCAAATCGTGCTTGCCGAGCTTGTTATTCAGGTGTGCATTGAAGAAAAGCAACTGCAAGTTGTTGGGGTCTAATGCCAAGCCGTCGGCGATATGGTTAGCAGACTCTTTGAATCTGTCCGCACGCATCAATAACTTGATAATGTTGATTTTGTACTCTACTTTTTCTTTCGGATTGCTGTCGTATTTGAAAGCATTATTGAATGCTTCTATGGCTTCGTTGGTTTTGTTTTTGGCAGCGTAAAGCCTTGCCAGCCTTGTGTATGCGCCTAAGTAGTCCTTACGCAATTGGATGGTTTTCTCAAAACACTGGATGGCATTGTCCATATCCTTCAACAGGATGTAAGTTTTGCCCTTGCGAAAAACATATTCAGGATTGGCAGGGTCGGCTTGTATTGCTTTATTGTACTCGTCAATAGCTTCCTTAGGCCGGTTATTCTTTTTGTAATCCTCAGCCTTAAGCAAAAACTCAAGCCCGCCGTCTTGTGATTTAGCCGCGAAGGATGTGGCTAAAAACAAGATGAAACAAAACCAAAATTGCATTTTCATAAGATCACTGAGTAAAATTTAGCCATTGGCACTTGTGTAATTTGCCGTAAAATACTAACATTATCATGCCAAAATTACGTAATTAAGGTCTTTTGCGCAATTAAATTTTTTGAAATGGTTCGCATTGGGAAACCCCGCTGTGCCAGATATTGCTTTAGTTCTGTTATATCTACTTCGCGAAAATGGAAAATGCTTGCAGCCAATGCGGCAGAGGCATCATCATTTTCAAAAATCTCGGCGAAATGTTCCTTGGTTCCTGCTCCTCCGGAGGCTATTACCGGTATTTCAAGCATGTGGCTCATTGCGCCTGTCAGTTGCTTGGCAAATCCGCTTTTGGTGCCGTCATGATCCATGGAAGTGAGCAGAATTTCCCCTGCGCCGCGTTCCTGCGCTTCTTTTGCCCATGCAAGCGTTTGAAGCGTAGTAGGCACGCGCCCCCCATGTGTATGAACGATATCTTGGCCGTTTAGGTTGCGTGAGTCAATAGCTACAACTACGCACTGGCTGCCAAACTCGAGCGCCATTTGGCCAATAATTTCGGGGTTGCGAACGGCTGAGGAGTTAATGGAGATTTTGTCTGCACCGGCTTTCAGCAAAGCATCCACATCGGCAACATGGCTGATGCCCCCGCCTACCGTAAACGGAATATTGATTTCTCTTGCAATTTTTTTGACTAATTCTATTAGGGTCTTACGTCCTTCCACTGTGGCCGTGATGTCCAGAAAAACGAGTTCATCGGCACCTGCTTCCGCATAATAAGCAGCCTGCTCCACAGGGTCGCCCGCATCAATGAGATTGATGAAGTTGATGCCTTTAACGGTTTTGCCGTCTTTGATATCTAAACAAGGAATGATGCGTTTGGTTAGCATATCTGAAAGTTACACTCTTTTGCACACAAAGCAATAAATTCGCAGCCAATAAACAACACAACATCTTGCTTTTACTATGAAATTGATAGAATGCCCGCGCGATGCCATGCAGGGTTTACATGATTTTGTGCCGACGGAGGTCAAAATCAATTACCTGAATGCATTGCTGAAAGTCGGGTTTGATACGCTTGATTTTGGCAGTTTTGTATCGCCCAAGGTGATACCGCAAATGCGGGACACTGCCGAAGTACTTGCCGGACTGGATTTATCGGCCACCTCAACGCAGTTGCTTGCCATTGTGGCAAGTGTCAGCGGTGCTAAAATAGCGGTGCGCTACCCGGAAATCCGATATTTGGGTTTTCCGCTGTCTGTTTCCGAAACTTTCCAGTTGCGCAATACCAACAAGAGTATAGCTGAGGCAATTGAAGTAGTTAAGGAAATACAGCAATTATGTACGGCGCATGACAAACAATTGGTCGTTTATTTTTCCATGGGTTTCGGCAATCATTACGGCGACCCTTACGATGAAAATGTATTGGGAGAAATGGCCTTGAAAATGAATGAGTTAGGTATTCAAATCATTGCCCTTGCCGATACGATTGGCGTATCCAATCCGGAAAATATTAAACGGGCATTTGGTACGTTAATACCTGCTTTTCCTCATATTGAGTTTGGGGCGCATTTTCATTCGCATCCCCGCACGGCTGTTCGCAAAGTAGCTGCTGCATGGCAGGCCGGCTGTCGGCGATTTGACGGAGCTTTGAGAGGGTTTGGCGGATGCCCGATGGCAAAAGACGAACTGACGGGAAACATAGCGACCGAGGCTATGATTGAATACTTTGAGCGCGAGCACATTCCTACGGGGATTAATCACGAGGCCTTTGGCAAGGCTATGCAATTGAGCGCTACTGTTTTTGGATAATTCATGGAATCATTAAACGAGCTTTTGCGTCGCAACAGCGGCTTTCTGCTGCCTTTTATGCTGGTATTATTGGTAGCAGGCATTGTATTGATTTACCTGCCCAAAGGCGATGAGGTAATTTATGTGAATAGACTGCACAGTCCCGCGGCAGATTTTTTCTTTCAATATGCTACGCATCTGGGAGACGGAATGTTTGCTGTTGCGGTAGCGGTTGCTATGCTTTGGGTGCGTTTCAGGCACAGCGTGCAGATACTGCTTGCATGGGGCATTTCAGGACTGACGGCACAGTTGCTCAAAAGAACCTTGTTTGCCGATATGCCGCGGCCGGCTGCTTACTTTGGCGATTTAGTACCGCTGCACTATGTGGAAGGAGTAACCATCCATACGACCAACAGTTTTCCGTCCGGTCATTCTACCACGGCTTTTGCCCTTTTCCTCAGTTTGAGCATAATGATGCAGGGGCGAAGCCATTGGCTTTCCTTCGTATGTTTTTTGCTGGCACTGATTGCGGCGTTTTCAAGGGTGTATCTTGCCCAGCATTTTGGCATTGATGCGTATGCGGGTGCTTGTATCGGCACGCTGACGGCTATTTATGTAGGGTATCAAATGGAGCAGCCGAAACGCTGGTTCAACCGCCCCTTTTGGCAGAGAAAGTTATGAGGCATTGGCCGTTGGCATAAACAAAGGCTTGCGGCTTACCTGATTGAGCGGTGCAGGCAGCAATTTGATGCTGTCCTGCTTTTTATCTATCAATTTGTTGAATAAAACAGCGGCTCTGTCATAGCGACGGCGCAGAATCAAATCATCGTCATACAAAGCGCTGACTTCTTCGTACAATTCGGTGCAGGCAGTGCAACTTTCGCTGCCGGGCGTATTGCGCAGTTGTCGCATGAGTTGTATCAGCCTGTCAAAGTTGTTGTCGTAAGTGAGAGTTTTGTTGATGTCTGCAAGTGTTTCCCACGTTAAAGGATTGTCGGTCAGCCACTTGTGCAGTATCTTGATGGAGTCGGCCGTGTTTTTATCGTGTTTGGGATATTTTTCCAATCGGGCGGTCAGTTGTAAAATTTTTGCCAGTTTGTTTTCGTCCGATTTGACGGAAAGATACCAGTTGCGCTCCACGCTGTCTTTCAATGCGCCTATCAGTTCTTTCAGAGGGGCTTCGGGAAGCATATCCTCTTCTGTTTCGGGCATATTTGCCCAAGGGTCTGCCTCCTCTTCTGCCAGTTCTGTGGTTGTATTTTCTTGTACGGCTGTGTTTTTATTGTCTGTACAGCCAACAACAGCCCAAGAGAGTGCAAGGGCTGCGATAATCAGTCGGTATTTCATATAACAGTTATAGTGATTGGTGGGGTGATGCAAATAAAAATAGCTTCCTGTAAAGAAAGCTATTTTTATGAATTGATACGCAAAATCGGTTTAATAGGTTGCCTTGATGCGGGCTATATCCTGAATGCGTTGCCATGCCATTTCGGTAGCTACCACCTGTGCATTGCGCTGCTGATTTTCGGCTACGTCAAGCACTTGTGCCACGCGGTTGTATATTTCTTCGGTTTTGGCAATTGCCCATGCGCGGTTGTAGCTGCCTGCAATTTCAGTAGCAATATTGATAACACCGCCGCTGTTAATCACAAAATCGGGTACGTAAACGATGCCTTTGTTCATACAGGCTGTGCCGTGAATGTGTTCGTCGGCCAGTTGGTTATTGGCACATCCGGCAATTACCTGTGCTTTCAGGCGGCTTAGTGTATCGTCGTTTACGGTAGCCCCCATTGCGCACGGAGAGTAGATGTCGGCAGGTACATCGTAGATTTCATCGGGGGCAACAACGGTTACATTGAAGCGGGATGCCACTTTTTTGATGCGGTCTTCAAAAACGTCGGTAATGAATATTTTGGCATTTTCCTTTGCCAAGTATTCTACCAAGAACTCTCCGACAGAGCCTACGCCTTGTACGGCGATGGCTTTTCCTTCCAAACTGTCTGTTCCGAAGGCTTTTTTGGCTGCCGCTTTCATACCCACATAGGTGCCGAGGGCTGTCATGCCGGAAGGGCTGCCGCTGCCGCCGCGGTATTCGGGCATACCTCCCACAAAACGTGTGTGCAAGGCAATATCCTCCATGTCGCGGTCGGTAATGCCCATGTCTTCGGCGGTGATGTATTTGCCGTTCAGGTTATTAACAAATTTGCCGTAGAGGCGCAGCAGGGCTTCTGATTTGATTTTGCGGGAGTCGCCAATAATTACGGCTTTGCCTCCGCCCAGATGCAAACCTGCCATTGCATTTTTAAAAGTCATGCCGCGTGAGAGGCGCAGGGCATCTTCCAAAGCTTCGCTTTCGGAACTGTAAGCCCACATGCGCGTGCCGCCCATAGCAGGCCCCAACACGGTATTGTGAATAGCTATGATTGCTTTCAAGCCCGTGTGCTGGTCATGGCAAAAAACGACCTGCTCGTGTCCTAATGCATCTACCTGCGCAAAAACGTTGCTTTCTGTGGCAACGAGTGGCTGTGTTTCTGTGGTCATGTGTTGTGGTGCAAAAATGTTTGCCGCAAAATTATCCCTTTTTATAGAAAGGCAATTTGACAATTTGGGCAGGGATTTTTTTATCGCGCACGGCTACAAAAACAGTTGTTCCTGCTTTGCTGTAAGGGGTTTGCACGTACCCCAGCCCGATACCTACGCCAAGGCTTGGCGACTGAGTTCCGGAGGTAACTTCGCCAATGGTTTCGCCGGCGTCGTTGTGGAGTGTGTAGTGCGCGCGCGGAATACCGCGTTCCAGCATCTGGAAGCCTACCAACTTACGGGCTGTACCTTCGTTTTTTTGTTTTTCGAGCAGTGCCTTGTCAATAAAATCCTTATTGAATTTGGTAATCCAGCCCAGACCTGCCTCAATTGGCGAGGTGGTGTCGTCTATATCGTTGCCGTAGAGGCAGAAGCCCATTTCTAAGCGCAGTGTATCGCGTGCAGCCAGCCCGACGGGTTTGATGTCATACGGTTTACCTGCTTCGAAGATATGCTGCCAAACGTGCAGCGCATGGCTGTTAGGTACGTAAATTTCAAAGCCGCCGGCACCGGTATAGCCTGTGGCAGATATGATGATATTATCTACACCTGCAAATTTGGCGCGTTTAAATGTATAATATTCCATGTTGTGTAAGTCCACGCTTGTCAGGCTTTGGAGCGCTGCAGCGGCCTGCGGCCCTTGTACGGCAAACAGGGAAATATCATCGGAAATATTTTCCATAGATACGCCCCACTTGTTGTGGCTGCTAATCCACGCCCAGTCTTTGTCTATGTTCGAGGCATTGACAACCAGCATGTAACTTTCGGCATTGATGCGGTACACTAACAGGTCATCTACGATGCCGCCTTTGCCGTTGGGCAGGCAACTGTACTGAACTTTGCCGTCATACAATGCAGCGGCATCATTGGTGGTTACATACTGAATCAGGTCTAAGGCATGATGCCCCGTGAGCATAAATTCACCCATGTGCGATACATCGAATACCCCTACGCCCTTGCGTACGGTTTGATGTTCTTCTATATCGGAAGTATAGCGCAGAGGCATTTCATAACCTGCAAAAGGAACTATCTTGGCACCTAATTTCTGATGCGTATCGAAAAGGGCTGTTCTTTTTAATGACATAATACGGCGGTAATAGCTGAAAAACAAAATCGCGTTTACGAGCCGTAAAGCTAATAAACGCGACTGAATTAAACCCGTTAATTTTACCCGTAATCAGGCTGTTAGTTAGAAGTGTTTGTTTAGTTTAGTTTAGTTTAGTTTAATCTATTGAAGTGTAGTTAGTTTATCAAAGCGAGTGGAACCCGAATTGTTTGCTTGTTTGCTTGATACAAAAGTATATTAAGCATTAAGTATTTGAAATCCATGTTTCCATTCATTTTTGTAGGGGATAACCCCTAAATAAATTTGGGGATTTATATAAACTGCGCTATTTTGGTGGAGCAGTTATCTTATTTACTACATATCATGCCTGAAGATATCAAAATTCTGATTGCCGATGACCATCCTGTCATGCGACTTGGGTTAAGCCATTTAATTAAAAATGAACCCAATATGCAGGTTGTGGGCATTGCGGCCAATGGAACAGAGGCTATCCGTATGGCCAAAGAATCGCATCCCGACTTGATTATCTTGGATATTGACATGCCCGAAATGGACGGGCTTTCGCTTGCGCATCATCTCAAAGCAGAATTGCCCGAACTCAAAATTGTTATTTTTACGGCGCACCACAATGAGGAGGCTTTCAACGAGGCCATTGATGCAGGCGTAGAAGGGTTTATTTCCAAAGAAAACGTATTTGACGACCTTTCGGAAGGCATCCGGCAGGTGGCGCAAGGTAAAAACTATTTCAGCAGCGTTTTTTCCGATTATTTGCTTAATCGCATTAAGCATAACGATAAAACCAGAAAAGACAGGCAGTCTATTGCCGAATTGCTCACCTCGGCCGAAATGCGCATTATGCAACTAATCGCCGATATGAAGACAAGTCAGGAAATAGCCGATACACTTTTTATCAGCGTTAAAACAGTTGAGAACCACCGCACGAATATTTGTAAGAAACTGAATATCAAAGGGAAGAACGGTTTGTTGAAATTCGTTCTTAACAACAAGCATCAGTTTGAATAATTTTTTTTGGCAGAGGGCTTGTTTAATTAATAAAGCACTCTACTTTTGCAGTCCGATTGCAAAGGCAATTGGTTATCAACGGAAAGGAAGCTTAGCTCAGCTGGTTCAGAGCATCTGCCTTACAAGCAGAGGGTCATAGGTTCGAATCCTATAGCTTCCACCAAAAAGTTCTCCTTATTAATCGGAAGCTTAGCTCAGCTGGTTCAGAGCATCTGCCTTACAAGCAGAGGGTCATAGGTTCGAATCCTATAGCTTCCACCAAAAAGTTCTCCTCATTATCGGAAGCTTAGCTCAGCTGGTTCAGAGCATCTGCCTTACAAGCAGAGGGTCATAGGTTCGAATCCTATAGCTTCCACTACCGACATGCGACAACCCTTAGGAGATTGCCTAAGGGTTTTTTGTTATCTTGGGCTATCGGATAACCTCACGGCTTTATTGTTATGGAATTTGAAAAGGCACTCCTTAAATTGGCTGCTTTTTGTGCCTATCGCGAGCGTTGTAGCAGTGAAGTACAGGCAAAAATGGCTGAGTGGGAGTTGTCGGAGTCGTTGCAAAAGCGGCTGATGGCATACTTACAGGCAGAGAACTACCTGAACGATGAACGTTTTGCCGCTGCCTATGCGCGCAGCAAATTCCGCCAAAAACAGTGGGGCAGAGTTAAAATCCGCCTGATGTTGCGACAAAAAAAACTCTCTGATGCCACTATCCGCCATGCCCTAAACAGTATCGATGGCGATGAGTATTGGGCGACACTGCTCGAGTTAGCAGAGAAAAAAGCAGCGGAACTTGCCAATAAACCCAAAAAAACGGCACCGAAACATTCCTTGTTTCGTTTTCTGGCAGGCAAAGGTTTTGAAGCTGACTTGGCGGCAGAGGCAGTCAGGCAGGTATTAAAACCATAGCGTAGCACAAAAAACTTACACACGGCTACTTGTGGTGAAGCAAAAACCCAAGATGTGATGGATGCAATTTATTGGCCTACAAGTTAATGCCAAACTCCACCCATTCGTTGTTTGGTGTAGCTCCTTCGCGTTCATAGAAGCGAATGGCGGCTTTATTCCACGGGGCTACTTTCCATTGGATGTTGCCGCAGCCGGCAGCTTGTGCTTCCTGCTTTACCGCATGGAACAGGCTTTTGCCCAATCCTTGGCCGCGCAGGCTTTCGCTGACATAAAATTCTTTGATGAAAAGTGTGGGTTTGGCAATGGCAGTAAATGGAATGAAGTAGTAAACAACCATGGCTCCCAATGCTTTGGTGTGGATATTTTCGGCTACCAGTGCGTAAAAATCGGGGTGCTCTTTGTGAAATCCCTGCTTTCTGACCATTTCTTCGGTAATCTGGAAACGGTCTATGTAACGTTCAAAAACAGCCAGCTCGCGCATGAGTTGCCAAAGTTGGTGCGTATCGCGTTCAGTGGCATATCGGATGATGTAAGGTAAATGTTCAGCCATAGCTTTGTGGTCAGCATCTGCGCAAAATACGCAAGCTTTGGAAGATGACAACTTAAATTCTGCTATTTTTGGCTGCTGTTACCCTGCTTATGGAATTTTTTCATACCGATTGTCTTGTGTGTCGAAGCTCGCATCTGAAGCGTTTAGAGCGCTATTACGCCAAAGATTATTTGGTGCAGTGCCAAAATTGCGGCTTCGTTTTTGCCGAAAAAATTCCTTCGCCGCAGGAGTTGGAGGCCTATTACGAAGGCTACGGGCGCAACGACTACCTCTCGCCGCTGACAGTGAAGCGCTATGAGGAACTGCTACAAAGTTGGGAGCCGTACAGGCAAACCAATCGGATATTGGACGTAGGTTGCGGCATCGGTTATTTTCTGGAAACAGCAAAAGCCAAGGGCTGGGAGGTTTACGGAACGGAATACACCGACCGCGCCGTGGAAATCTGTGCCTCCAAAGGTATTGCCATGCAAAAAGGCGAACTGAACCCCGATTTATATGCCCCCGAATCGTTCGACATCATCACTTCTTTTGAGGTGATTGAGCATATCAACAATCCGCGAGAGGAGATGGCGAAATTCTATCGCCTGTTGCGCAAGGGCGGCGTAGTTTATATCACCACGCCTAATTTCAACTCTACGCTGCGCTATTATCTCCAAGAACATTACAACGTGATTGCCTACCCCGAGCATCTGTCCTATTACACGCCTGCTACGCTACGCCGCCTGATGGAAACGATGGGTTTCAAAAAAGTTTGGATAAAGACAACAGGTATCAGCCCGATGCGGTTTGGCAGCAGCCTGCGGGGTAAACAGCAAAAGGAAAGCGGCCATTCGGGAGTTGTGCCCGAACCGCCGCCTGTTTATGTAGCGCCTGAAAGCCCTGATGAACGTTTGCGTCGGTCTTTTGAAAGTAACCCGCTCATGAGCGTTGCCAAAAGCAGTATCAACGGCGTTTTGTCGCTATTAGGCATCGGCGATTCGCTCAAAGGGCTTTTTGTGAAGGGGTGAGAGTTGTTTACTGCGCACCCACCAATGCAATCACAGCCTTACCCGGCTGAATCAACCTGCCTGTTTCTTGTGCATCGGGAACGTCGGCAGCGCTTTGTTGTAAAATCCGATAGGCTTCTTCTGCTGTCAGGTCGGGGCGGATGGACTTCATCAGCCCCAGCAAACCTGCTACGTAGGGCGTAGCCATAGAAGTGCCGCTTAACGATTTGTACTCGTTTTTTGGAAAGGTGGAGTAAATATTTACGCCCGGGGCTGCAATCGGCATGGCAATATTGCGCACGTGGTTGGAAAATTCGGCTTTGCGCAGTTGTTCGTTTAAGGCAGCTACCGCAATTACGCCTTTGACGTTGGCAGGGGCAAAGTTTACAGCGTCTTCGTCGGCATTGCCTGCGGCGGCTACCACAATTGCGCCCGCCTGATGTGCGTACTTGACGGCTTCGGTGTAGGCGCGCTGTTCGCTGTCAAACGAAGGGCCTCCCAGCGAAAGTGAAATCACATCTGCGCCCTTGTCGGCTGCTTCGATGATACCGTTGATGATGTCTTGCTGTGTACCGCCGCCGAAGCTGTTTAGCACGCGAATGGAAGTTGCGCGCACAAAGTTGTTGTCAGGGGCAAAAGAGGCAATGCCTTTGCCGTTATTACTCACGGCTGCCGCAATGCCGGCGCAGTGGGTGCCGTGCCCGACGGGGTCGGTGTCGTAGCTGGGGTCGGTAGAGTGGAAATTGCCTTGGAGGTCTTCGTGTGCGCCGTCCACTCCCGTATCCAAAATTGCGACGCGGGCAACTTTTTGCGGACGGGTGTTTTTCAGCAGGGCGAAGAGTTCTTGCATTTGCATGGCACCGAAGCCCCAAAGTTGCGCCACACCCGGGTCGTTCAGCCCGAAAGACGGCTGTTTGCTGCGGGCGGGTGCAGTAGCGGGCAATTCAATTTTCATCACTTCGTTGGCTTCAAACCCGTCTATCAGCCCTGAGGATTGGAATGTTTGTGCAATGCTTTGCCATTCGTTCAAACGCTCATTGGGGATGTCCACCACATAAAACTCGTCTAAGGAAGTGTCTTCGGGGCGTGCCATATTGGGGAAGGCAGGGCGGCAAACTACGCCTAAGGCTTTGGCTTTGGCAAATAACTGCGAAGGTGTAAACTTTGCGTTCAGGTCAATCAGCAGTTCGGCGTTGCCTGCCAGCGTAATGGGTGGAGCAGACTGCACGGCACTTGTTTGTTGTGCCAACGGATTGTGCTTTTTCAGCCAGTCCAAACCTTCGGCTGCCATGTCAAAAAAGAAAAATTTAACAGCCAGCAAAATGGCGGCAACAATGCTAAACCAGAGTTTAGACCCCGTAACGTACCGATTGAACAACAGCAGTATGCTGACAAAGATGGCAACATCCAAAGGTAATATGAGAAATAGCTTGACAATCAGTGCAGTATCTTCAAAGTACAAGCCCAGAATATACAAAATCAGCGAAACCCAGAAACTTTTGCCGAAAAAAGCGGCTGAAACGAGGCTTTTTGTTTTGAGAAAAAGCCACAAAAGGGCGGAAGCCAGCAATGCAATAAATCCGACGGTGTAGAGCATGATTGACGATGTGTGAACGATTAATCTAAGATACTGAAATCGGTGATTTTTATGGGTTTGCCCCACATGAAAATGGAAACGCTTTCCTCGGCGGGCTGTGCTTCAACGCGCACGTGCAGGCCGTTGCGTTGCAGTTCGGCAGGCGGATTGACCATGCGCCATTTCTGCCCTTGTTCGTCAATGATGCCCCAGCACCCGACGGCGATGTTCTGATAAGTAGTTTTTCCCGTGATTTGCATGACAATGAAGTTGTTAGTTGGTAAACGTTTTTTTGCATTAAATAGTTGAGCTGGTGCAAAATCGCAAGTTGTTGGCGAAAAATGTTTTATGTAAATTATTGAAAAACAGTTATTTAAAAGAGGCTGTCCAAAAAGTCTGGATAGCCTCTAATTAATTGATTATCTTTGCTTTGCAAGCAGTATATAAGTGCATGGGCAAAGTAGTCTTTAAGCAGCGACCGGGCAAAAGTCCCGAAC
>NZ_JAJPRF010000020.1 GCF_021206925.1 Rhodoflexus caldus
ACGCTCTAAAACAAACTTACCCGAATGACTACCTCTTCCAGTACTTCATTCTGTATGCCATCCTGTCAATGAACTCTCCGCTAATCCTTCCGATTAGCTTTGTACCCCTAATAACCTCCACCATTTTGGGGCTGCAAAGTTAGATAACCTCTTTCATTTATCCAACATTTGGTTGGAAAATTTTTTTTCGCCTGCCACTCACTCCCCCCCACAAAACGGAGGGCAAAAGTAAAATGAATTTGGGAAAGTAACAAGAGTTTGCGCTCTTTGTTTTTTGTTACCTCTCTTTTGCGAACCGTGTTTTAAAGAACTTGTCCCTGAATCGGGGTGCAAAAGTGGTAATACATTTTGTTTTGTGCAATAGGTAGTGCAATATTTTTTCAAACTTTTTTATTATTCACTGATTATCAGGCGACTTATTTTCTACAACCGATGAATTTGCCCATTTATCTACGACGTATATGATAGAAGCATAGGTATTGGAAAGCATTTTTGCTCTTTCTTCAACACCTGCCCACTTTACTTTGGTGATGTCTTCTTCTGTTTGAGGCCTCATCTGAGTGTCGTCTAAACACTGCATCTCATACCATGTGGTTTTCTTTAATGTATTAATTTTATTCTGCGTGTAGGTATGCCATACGCTTCCTATTTTGCGTATCAACTTTGCTTTAATACCGCACTCTTCCCACACTTCGCGCACTGCGGCAGTTTTTTTGTCTTCTCCTTTGTCTATTTTCCCTTTTGGTAAATCCCACTTCCCTAATCGCTTGATGAAAAGTATCTGACTTCCTTTTGTTACCAAACCACCGGCAGCATAAATAATTTGAAAATGTGCTTTAATCTGGTCTTTAACTTTTTGGTAATCATCGGGCAAAAAATTGTACTGAACGCTTTTATGTATATGGGCATTGGTTACCTGCTCATAAAGGCGTATAATCTCATCGGCACTGTTGATAGGTAATGTTACTCCTTCCGGCATAGCCTCACCGGGCTTTATCAGATTGAAAAGTGCATTATTTACAAAAATTTTCATTCCAAGGGCAAGAGTTATTGCTTTTGCGACGCAAGTTACAAGGAAGATTGTACTTGGCGAACAGGGTAAAGTTGTCAGATGTTAATATAACTGATTATCAATGATGAAAGTGCCTCTATGTGGATTATTTACGCAAGCGTTATATTATCTTTGCGTTTCAAATAATGTTATTCTTTCAAAACATGGTAGAAACCACTTATTTGCCTTATAAGGTAAAGGACATTAAGCTGGCAGAATGGGGCCGCAAAGAGATTCGCTTGGCAGAAGCTGAAATGCCGGGTTTGATGGCACTTCGCAAGTTATATGGTGAAAGTAAGCCATTGGCAGGTGCCCGTATTGCAGGCTGTTTACACATGACTATTCAGACTGCTGTGCTGATTGAAACACTGGTGGCGCTGGGCGCAGAAGTAACATGGTCTTCATGCAATATTTTCTCCACACAAGACCATGCAGCAGCGGCAATTGCAGCGGCAGGTATTCCGGTTTATGCTTGGAAGGGGCAAACGGAAGAAGAATTTGACTGGTGCATTGAGCAAACATTATTCTTTGGCCCTGAGCGCAAGCCTTTGAACATGATTCTGGATGATGGCGGAGATTTGACCAATATGGTGCTCGACCGCTATCCGGAGTTGGTAGCAGGCATTAAAGGTATTTCGGAAGAAACTACTACGGGGGTTCATCGTTTGTATGAGCGCATGAAAAAAGGCACTTTGCCGCTGCCTGCCATTAACGTAAATGACTCCGTTACTAAGTCTAAGTTTGATAATAAATACGGTTGCAAGGAATCTTGCGTGGATGCTATCCGTCGCGCTACGGATATCATGATTGCAGGCAAGGTGGCGGTTGTGGCCGGCTACGGTGATGTGGGCAAAGGTTCTGCTGCTTCTCTGCGCGGAGCTGGTGCGCGTGTTATCGTAACGGAAATTGACCCAATTTGTGCCTTGCAGGCTGCTATGGACGGCTACGCAGTAAAACGCATGGCTGATGCCATTAAAGAAGCCGATATTGTGGTTACTGCTACGGGCAATGTAGGCATTGTACGCGAAGAGCATTTCCGTGCGGCCAAAGACAAAGCTATTATCTGTAACATTGGGCACTTTGATACAGAAATTGACATGGCTTGGCTCAATAAAAACTACGGACATACGCGCACTGAAATTAAGCCTCAGGTTGATTTGTATAATATTGACGGTAAAGATGTAATTATACTTGCCGAAGGTCGTTTGGTGAACTTGGGCTGCGCAACCGGACACCCTTCTTTTGTAATGTCCAACTCGTTCACAAATCAAGTGCTGGCACAAATAGAACTGTGGACAAACAACGACAAGTACGAGAAGAAGGTTTATACACTGCCTAAGCATCTGGATGAAATGGTGGCACGCCTGCACTTAGAGAAAATCGGTGTGGAGTTGGATGTACTTTCTCCGGAACAAGCCGAATATATTGGTGTGGACGTTCAAGGCCCATTCAAGCCTGAATACTACCGTTACTAATTTGAATATCAATTGTTATGTAGTTGCTAAAAGTCATCCTGAAATTTTTCGGGATGGCTTTTTATTTATTGGCAAACGGCACAATGGTGCGCTCTATAGCGGACTAAAAAGGCGGATTTGGAAATGCGGATTTCGGATTTGCGCAGAAATCGACGCAAAATCGGCGTTTATCCGTGAAATCCGCTAAAATCTGTGTAGCAATCTATGCGTTTCAATTTATTCACTTGTTTACTTTGGGAATATCATGTCATATAAAATACAAGCCGTAGCACAAAAATTTGACTGGCGGCAAATTTGGGGGGCACTGTTGATTATGACCGGCGCCGTGGGCTTTGCGTCTAAGGCAATTATTGCCAAGTTGATGTATCGCTATGAGGTGGACACCTCGTCGCTGCTTAGCCTGAGGATGTTGTTTGCTATGCCGTTTTTTGTCGGTGTGATTATTTACAACTATCGCCGCGTGCCATTCAGCAGTTTCAGCACAAAGGATAAAATCCTGATTCCGCTGATGGCCTTTATCGGCTACTACCTGTCCAGCCTGTTTGATTTCTGGGGCTTGCAATATGTGAGTGCAGGTTTGGAACGGCTCATTTTGTTTGTTTACCCGACGATTGTGGTTGTGCTTTCGGCACTTTGGTTCAAAAAACCTATTCTCAAACAGCATTATTATGCGCTGGTACTCACCTACGCGGGTATTGCCATTGCACTGACTACCGACTTCTCGGCAACGGGCAGTTACTTCTGGGCAGGGGCAGGGCTGATTTTTTTGGCAGCATTTACTTATTCTATCTACTTGATTGTCAGCGGCAGGCTGATTCCGCGCATCGGTTCGGTGGTTTATATTTCGTACATCATGCTTTTTGCCACCGTCCCGATTTTGATTCAATATTTTATCAAAAATCCGGGCAGTTTGTGGCGGTTTGATGCGGCTGTTTATGAACTGAACATCTGGATGGCTATTGTGGCAACGGTTGCGCCCGCGGTGATGACCTCGGAAGGAATCCGCCTGATTGGGGCTGCCAATGCGGCTATTGTGGGTAGTATCGGCCCTATTGCTACCATTTTTCTGGCACATGTGCTGCTGGGCGAACCCTTTTCTTTCTGGCAAATGATTGGGACGCTGTTTGTGCTCACGGGGGTACTGATTATCACACTGCGCAAGCAGGAAGCAAAAACTCCTGCCGCAAATGAAGAAAATAGCGAAAGCACAACAATGGATATCTAAGACAAAAACAACAATTTTGTCCGTACAAGCTAATTTTCATCAAAAAAATCCGTAAACGCATGTCCGTACATAAAAGCAGCGAACTAAAGCGCGTTACCACACATCGGCTGATAGAAATGAAGCAGCGCGGTGAAAAAATCGCCATGCTGACAGCCTACGATTATTCAATGGCAAAAATTGTGGATAGTTCGGGAATTGACGTGATTCTGGTGGGTGATTCGGCTTCCAACGTGATGGCGGGGCATGAAACCACGCTGCCCATGAGCCTTGAAGAAATGATTTATCATGCAACATCGGTTATTCGCGCCGTCAAACGTGCTTTTGTGGTGGTGGATATGCCTTTTGGAACGTATCAGGGCAATTCGCGGCTGGCGTTGGCATCTGCCATTCGCATCATGAAGGAGTCGGGCGCACACGCCGTTAAGATGGAGGGTGGTGCGGAAATTAAGGAATCCATAGAACGTGTGTTAAGTGCCGGTATCCCCGTGATGGGGCATTTGGGGCTTACGCCGCAGTCTATCTACAAATTCGGAACGTACACGGTGCGCGCCAAGGAGGAAGCCGAAGCTCAAAAACTGCTGGAAGATGCGCAAATGTTGGAACAGTGCGGTTGCTTTGGATTAGTAGTAGAAAAAATTCCGGCTTCGCTGGGCAAAAAATTAGCGGAAACCGTAAAAATTCCGGTTATTGGTATCGGTGCGGGAGGGCATGTGGACGGTCAGGTGCTGGTTGTGCACGATATGCTGGGTATTACCAACGAATTTCGTCCGCGTTTTTTGCGCCGTTATGCAGACCTGCACGGTATTATGACACAGGCTTTCAGCCAATATATTGAAGATGTCAAAAGTCGTAATTTCCCTAACGAATCGGAAAGCTATGAATAACAACCACACCCATACTCCAATGGCAAAAGTTGCTTTTGTTGCCGTTGCCGTTCTGATTATTGCACAGGTGGTTCAAACGTTGTTGAAAACCATGAGCCTGTACTACTTTTCAGCTGTTTGTCTGATACTTTCGGGCATAGTGGCGGCCGCAACAGGCATAGCATTAGGCGCTAACAAATGGCTGACAGGGTTGCTGGCGCTGTTGGGTATCGGCTTCGGCGTGCTGAAATTCTTTGTTATCTGGAACTGAAAAGCACCTGCGGCGACCCTATCGTTCGAAAAAATTTGTTTTACTGCTTTTCATGCTTTGCATTAGAGAATGCAATGCCGGTGAATATTGTCAGAGAAACAAGAAGCATGGCAATGCTCACTATACTCAGCGATTGAGCAATTGCATCGGGTTTGCCAAAATAATAATCGGTTAGGAGTGCAACTAACGTGGGGCCTAAGCCTAAACCTAACAAATTTTGACAAAGCAAGAGTGAAGCGGAGGCCAGCCCGCGCGACTCCGCAGGCACCAAATGTTGTACAAATGCGGCCGTAACACCCACAGGCGCGCTCAGCAACAAAACCGCAGGTATGAAAGCCGCCATGCCTTGCCAAGTTGTTTTCAGAAAAGGCAATGCCAACATAACGGGAATGAGTGCAGCGGCGGTAATAATAAATATGAGTATTTTGGTTTTGTTTTGCCCTGCATTTTTGCCGTTATCGGCCATATAGCCACCCAAAAGAACACCGGCAGGCGCTCCCAACATCATCAACAAACCCATAAAAATGCTGGTGGTTTTTAAATCAGCGTGCCATACACGCATCATGGTTGCCGGAGCCCAAGAAGAGAAGGCATAGCTGACGACGGTAAAGAAAGATGATGCCACACATAACCGACGAAATACAACCTGTGATTTCAGCAGTTGGAATAAAGAAACAAACAGATGCAGTAGCGGTATTTTGGACTGCGGCGGCATGGCGTATTTTCTGGGCGGTTCTGCCAAAAGAGCCACTCCTACCGCAATCAGCAAGCCGGGCAAGCCTACTGCAATCAGTACTAACTGCCAATTAAAAATCTGTCCGCCCCAAGGCAAGTTTAAAGGGGGCATATCTTTTACCCAATCAAGGATTTTTCCGCCTGCCAGATATGCCATACCGGAACCTATGTAAATTCCTACAGAATAGACGCTGAGTGCCGAAGCCAAACGTTCTTTGGGAAACCAGTCCGCAATAAGCGAATAGGCAGCAGGCGAGAGGGTTGCCTCACCGACACCAACCCCCATGCGCGCCATAAAAAGTTGCCAATAGTTTTGAGCTACGCCACCCAAAGCAGTCATCAAACTCCACAGCGTAATACCTGCCGCAATGAGATTTTTGCGATTGGTGCGGTCTGCCAAATAGCCGGCAGGCACACCCAAGGTAGCATAAAACAGCGCAAAACTTGCACCGAGCAATAAACCGATGGCGGTATCGCTCAGGCCCAAATCGCGCTTGACCGGTTCTACCAGTAGGTTGAGCACGTATCTGTCCATGAACGAACAGACATAGGCCAGCATTAACATGCCAACAGCAACCCACGGATGCCTGAAAATTCGCATCACTCTTTTTTGTCTTTGCCACCGTCTTTATTGAAAGGAGGACGACGATTCTTATGATTAGGTTTGCGATGATGTGGCAGGCGCGGCTTCTGCGGTTGCTCTTCCTGAGCTATCGGCGGCTTTTTTTCGCTATTGGCCGACAAGTCGGGTTTTGACTGGCGCGGAGGTCTATTTTTAGCAACAACGGGCGTGCTGTTTTCTGATTTGGGAGTTGCCGCAGTTGTATCGGATTCGGCAGCAGGACGCGCGGGTTTGCGTTTTTTGCGCTTCTTTTTGTTGCTTCCGCGTGTTTTGGCGGCAAAAGCATCTTCATCTACGCTGTCCACTACCCACTGGTCGGCTACTACCGGGTCAGCTACTTTATCGCCGGAGGCCGCATCGGGTTTGTCCTGTGTAAGCGATTCTACAACCACTCCTTGTTTGTTGAGGTCTATAATCTGCTTCACGCGTTCTGCCGGCAACGGATACCATGTGCTTTCGGTATCGTAGCTAAACCACATGATTTTCTTAAAAATATCGGTTTTTTGCAGATGCGCCTCGCCGCGAACCGTTTGCAGCGGCTTATCTACTTTGGGAATATCAACGAGTGCATCCAGATAGGTTTCCAGCTCATAGTTCAGGCAACATTTCAGCCTGCCGCATTGTCCGGAAAGTTTACTTGGGTTCAGTGAAAGGTTCTGATATCGTGCCGCTGTGGTAGAAACGCTTTTGAAGTCGGTGAGCCAAGTAGAGCAGCATAATTCGCGACCGCATACGCCTATGCCCCCCAAACGGCTGGCTTCGTGGCGCAGGCTGATTTGACGCATTTCTACCCGTATGCGAAATTCACTTGCCAGCACTTTAATCAGCTCGCGAAAGTCCACCCGGTCGTCTGACGAATAATAAAATGTGGCTTTGGTATTATCTGCCTGAAATTCAACGTCGGACAGTTTCATGTCCAACTTCATGTCTTTGATGATTTCGCGAGTGCGGTACAATGTCGGCATTTCGCGGTTTTGCACATCGGCAAATTTTTCAAGGTCTTTGGCAGTAGCTATCCGTATAACGGGTTTGATTTCCGCATTGTCCTTTACCTTTTTTTTCATCATTTGCAGGCGCACTAATTCGCCTTGCAGGCTGATATAACCAATATGGTAGCCGCCACCCGATGCCTCTACTACCACCGCATCGCCGGTAGTGAGGTCTAAGGCTTGCTGATTGCGAAAGAAATCTTTTCTTCCGCCTTTGAACCGAACTTCTATAATATCAAAGCGCTGAAAGGCAGGCAAATCCATGTTGCTCAGCCAATCAAATACATTCAGTTTATTGCATCCTGACGTACCGCAAGTGCCATTATTTCGGCAACCTGCCACCGTACCATCGGTTTTTTTTGCATGTGAACCACACCCTCCGGTTCCACAATTACTACAACCCATATATATTTCGGTTAAATGAGTATCTTTTCAAATATGGTTTAAAGGTACAAGAATTGCGCATTTGTTGCCAATGTTAAAAGCGATTTTATATTCATTTCCTGTTCAACTGCTGCTGTTTCAGTTGCGGCGCAACCTGTTGTTGCTGTCGCTTTGGGCGTTGCTGCTGGGCGTTACGGTCGGTCAATGGGGGGAAGGTTTGGGTATCCCTTACTTATTTCTTGCACCGGAGTACATGGGGCAAGCAGGTGCCGCTGCCATGTTCATTATGGGGTTGGCTATCGGTACATTTATTATGTCCTTCCACATCACGGCCTACATTTTCGCAATCGGCAAGTTTACTTTTCTGAATTTTCTGCCGCGACCAATGGCTTTGTTTTGCCTTAATAATGGTCTTTTGCCTTTTATTTTCAACCTGCTGTTTGTTCCTGCCTTCATACGCTATCAAACCGAATACGAATTGATAGGTCAGTCGGAGATGTTGCTGCATGTGCTGTTTTTCTTTGCCGGCCAGTTATTGGTTGTTGTTTTGTATTTTATCTATTTCCGACTGACCGGGCAGCCGCTGTTCAGCGGTTTTGGCTGGAAAGTAGATGAGCGGCTGCGCAAAACAAAAATCACACGCTACATGACTTTGCAACGTGTGCGCAATATTCGCGGGCGCGATACGCAATACGAGGTACATTCTTATCTGGATTTTCCTTTGAAAGTGCGGTCATTACACGGGCTGCCGCCTGTCATATTGCACGAATCGGCAAAGTTCTTAGACCGCAATCAGCTCAATGCGCTGGTAATAGAGTTGTTCCTCTTCGCACTCTTTTTGGTATTAGGACTTTTCAGGGACAATCCTGCATTTCAAATTCCGGCTGCGGCAAGCGGAATATTGCTGTTGGCTTTGCTGATTATGCTGGCCGGAGCATTAACGTATTGGCTCAAAAAATGGGCATGGGGTGTAACCGTTATCGGTATGCTGCTGTTCAGCGCATTGGCAACGGACAACGGGAAAAATCCCTATCACCGAGCGTTCGGCCTGAATTATGACACCATAAAGGCAGAGTACAGCCTGAAAAGATTGGAGTTGCTCAACAACGATGCTTATTATGCGGCAGATGTAGCAAGCACTTTGCATATTCTGAACAATTGGCGTGCGAAGTTTCCCAACAACAGCCCTCCCAAAATGATTTTTATTTGCACCAGCGGTGGCGGACAGCGGGCTGCCGCATGGACACTGCGCTGCTTACAGGCCTTAGACAGCACCTTTCAGGGGCGGGTTATGCAGCAAACCATGCTTATGACAGGCGCTTCGGGCGGCATGATTGGCGCGGCCTATTACCGCGAAATATACCGCAGAGTAGCCGAGGGGGAAATTACTCATACGCAAAGCGATGAGTTTTTGGAAAGAATAGCCAAAGACCGACTGAATCCGTTAGTGCTTTCATGGATTGTAAGCGACCTTTTCCTGCCTTTTCAGGAAACCAACAAAGACTCTCTGCGCTATTTTAAAGACAGAGGCTATGCTTTTGAGCAAAAACTCAACTCCGATATGGCAGGCTGGTTAGACAAACCCTTGGCTGCCTACCGCATACCGGAACAGCGCGCACAAATTCCGATGATGATTATTGCTGCGTCGGTAATTAATGACGGGCGGCGGCTGTACTTTGCCTCTCAGCCGATTTCCTACATGAATAATGCCGCTCCTTTGGCACGCCGAACTATTCGCACACGCACAAGAGGCATAGAGTTTTTGCGATTCTTCCGACACCATCGGGCTGACAGCCTGCGCCTGACAACAGCACTCCGCATGAATGCAACTTTTCCTTATATCATGCCCAATGTATTGTTGCCCAGCGAGCCGGCCATGGAGGTAATGGATGCCGGCCTTTCCGATAACTACGGCGTAAACGATGCTGTGCAGTTTTTGTATGTATTTCGCGAGTGGATTGCGAAAAATACCTCCGGTGTGATTATCATCCGCATCCGCGATTCACCCAAGGAGCGCGAAATTAAGCCCTATCAGAGCCGCTCGCTGTTGTTCAAGCTGTTCTCTCCGATAGAGCATTTTCTCAGCAACATGTATTTCCTGCAAGACGGCCGCAACGACGTAGCCATTGAGTTGGCCGAAGGCTGGTTCAAAAACGATTTAAAAACCGTTGATTTTGAGTATAATCCCTACTATTTAAACAACAACCTTGCAGATACACTCGCCCATATTCGCAAAGCCCCCCTCAGTTGGCGGCTTACTGCCCGCGAATTGGACGGCATCCGTGCCATGATTCACTCTGCCGAGAACCAGAGCGCCATGCGGAAATTGAAAGGCTATCTGAAGTAGCAGCCCTTAGCAATCGGTTTTTACAAAAACTCTGCACCTTTGCTGTCGCGCACATCATCCAAAATGTACTTAATCTGCTGTTCTCGGTCTTTGTGGCAAATGAGCAACACGTTGTCATGCTCCACGATGATGTAGTTGTTCATCCCCTGTACTACAATCAACCGATTGGAAGAGGATTTTATCAGGCTGTTAAAAGTTTCGTAGGTGAGAATATTGCCACTGAGCACGTTTTTGTTTTCATCGTGCGGCAAATATTCGTAGAGCGATTTCCATGTGCCCAAATCAGACCAACCTAAGTTGCAAGGCACCACATACACATTTTCGGCATGCTCCATAATGCCGTAATCAATGGAAACGCTGCGACAACGCTCATATGCCCAATAAATAGCCTGTGATTCTTCGTCGGTATAAAATTTTGGCATTACAGCCTCGAACACCTCGTGAATTTCAGGTAAATGCTGGCGGAAGGCATTAATAATGGTTTGGGTATTCCAAATAAAAATACCCGCGTTCCACACATAATCTCCGCTGTCCAAGAATGCCTGAGCAAGTTCTTCATTAGGCTTTTCGGTAAAGGTGCGTACTTTATACACATCTTCCACGAGCAATTTCTCTTCAATGTTGATGTAGCCGTAGCCTGTATCGGGGCGCGTGGGAGTAATACCCAGCGTTATGATGGCATTGTTCTTCTGTGCTGCATGAAGCGCTGTAAGTGCTGCCTTTTCAAAAGCATCCTGATACAACATCACATGGTCGGAGGGAGCTACCAGAATGACAGCTTTGGAGTCTTTCATGGAGATTTTATAGCTGCCGTAGGCAATACAAGGTGCTGTATTGCGCATAAAGGGCTCCAATAAAATCTGTTCTTCGGAGAAATGCGGCAACTGTTCCCGCACCAAATCGCCATAGGTTTGGTTAGTAACAATGTAGATATTTTCTGTCGGGCAGATTTTCTTAAAACGCTTCACTGTTGTTTGAAGCAGTGTTTCGCCAATACCCAATATGTCTTGAAATTGTTTGGGTCGCTCCACACGACTGAATGGCCAAAAGCGCGTACCGATACCGCCCGCCATAATGATTACATAGTGATGTTTGTTCATTGTCTATTAGTGGTTTTGAAACACACAACTGCATGAATGCGCTTTCACCGCGCATACATTCCCATAAGATTTGAATGTTAAATTAACACAATTGCCCGAATGTTGGCGGCTTTCGGTTCTTTTTCTTTCAATCGCAGCAACAGTTCATCGCGCCACATGGACAGCTCTTTTCGTAAAGGCGCAGAATGTAATTTCACAAACACTTGGTTGTTGCGAATGAAAATATCGCCGAGTTGATTGCCGAAAGCAGCCTCCAAAATATGGCGAAGGGCTTGGATGACTTGCACTTCTTCGTATTTCGCAGAAAGCCCGTAAACCTCTAACATACGGCTGATGGCTTCCTGCAAGGGCGTGGCTTCTGCTTTTCGGATAAATTCGGGGGGGAGAGACTTCGGCACGGCAACAAAATTTTATAACTGAGCAGTAAGCGAGTGAGCAGTTTCAATCGTACTTTAAATTTTTTACCGCTGAGTTGTACGCCACGCACGCCGTGTGTTTTTCCGGCGATTCTTTCTTTTGTGTACTTGGCTGCACACTTTGCGGTAAAAGCGAATATGCTATTCTGCCCAAATGCTTACAGGCAAAATTACCGCAATAAACTACGCAACACGGCAAAAAAGAATAAAAGAGGCAAAATCAATGTCAGGCAGAGCAGACCGAAACTCACCCATTCGGACGTGATATACTCCGATTCGTGGAAGCTCAGCAATAAGCTAACGCCACAAACTGCCGCCGTAACCAATAAAAAGAAAGACAATACTAACCAGTTGCCCGTCACAGACTTTCTCCGACGCGGCGGCTGCCGAAGGATGTGGTCAGCGCCTGTTAGCCTTCCGAACTCATCTACGCTGAGGAACTCCGATAACTCTTGTTTTTCCTCTGTCTTTTTCATATTCAAATGCTGCGATTGAAAGGTGGAAACTTTGTGGAAATCAATAGCGAAGTTGCAGCATTAGTTTAGATAAATCCATAACGATAAAAGCGGCAGATTGTTTTAAGACTCATTCCAACAAATGCAGCACTTCTGCCATTTTCCCTGAAAAAGGGAAGCCCTCGCGGCAACTTGTGTATAAAATAATCACCTGATAAACCCCTGCTTGTGCAGGTTTCCCCTCAAAAGTGCCGTCCCAGCCTTGTTCGGGGTCGTTGCTGCGATACACCAAATTGCCCCAACGGTTATAAATCTGAATGTCTATGCTTTGCAGGTTCTCATGGCGAATGCGGAACAGGTTATTGGCAGGCGTGCTGTGAGGAGTAAACGCAGTAGGAATTTCAATTTGTGCCTGACAGCAGTTTGTAACCACAATGCTGTCGCGATAGGAACACCCCCCTGTTGTAGTAACTGTCAGGAAATATTTACCCAATTCGCGCACAAGCAAGGTATTGGCAGAACCAAGCACTTGCCCGCGCTCATTTTGCCAGCGATAAGTCCCCAAACCGCGGGGAGCTTCCAGCAGTGCCGATGCTTCGCCCGTGCAAATGGTAGAGTCGCCACCGATTTGGAAAACAGGCACAGGAACTACATTCACCTGCACTTGTGCTTGTGCCTCTCCGCAGCCTTTGGCAGTAAGCCGCAGCGTGAGTGATTCGGTCGGGCGCAGCGTGCGTGTCTGTCCGGTTTGACCGTCCGACCACTCATAAACGGGATAGCCCGCGCCTGCATCTAAGGTTACAGATTGCCCGCGACAGACGGTAACGGTAGCAGGCAAACGCAGCGGGGGAGGGCTTTGCGGCGAAAATACCGCCTGCCCCGTTGGGTGAAGCGCTGCCAGTTTTCCTTCGGTAACGGCATAGGCGCGATAGTAGTAGGTTTGTCCCGCCTGAATTGAACGGTCTGTAAAAGCAACGGCATTGTTTACCTGTGTCAGAAATTCATAATTCGTCCCATCGGTAGAACGGTACAGGGCTGTGCCTACCGCATTGGTTGCTTGATTTTTCCACTGCAACTCAACCGCATCGCTGCCAAGGCAATTTACTGTGAGTGCCGTTACCTGTCCGTTGGGAACGGGAGCATCAAACGTAAACTGTCGGCGCTGTCCATCGGCAGTACTGTGCAAAGGCGCAACTATACCGGGGCGAATCGGATTGCTTGTATTGGCTCCTTCGGCGGCGGCAATGGGGTTGAGGCTCACTGCCATAAACTGCGAAGGCTCATTGCCACTGCCAATGCCGATATTAATGCTGTTCAGTTCTACGGCAGACTGAACTTGCCCGTAGCGTAATTCTATGCGACCACCTGTGGCATTACCGGGTGCTGTTTCGTAAATCACAATCTGGAAAGTAGCATCTGCCGTGCGGCTGGTGTAATTGACTGCCATATCGCGGCTTTCCACAACAAGGAATCGGTTAGGAGCCGTACCACCACGCCTGAAATGCACCCTGCCCGTAGCCGATGTGCGCAAAGAACCTACTTGCTCCTGATTTTGCGGGTTGAAATCAGTACCTACAAAAGGCACAATTCGCGCATTGCCCGGAATTGCATAAGAATTGCCCGTATTGATGATGGGCTGATTGCCTAAACGGATAACGCCGTTACTGTTCACGGAAAAATCGGTATAGCGCACCCCCATAAACCAAAACTCAAAACCAATGGGAAAAACCGCACTTGAACGCAGGTGTGTATTGGGGCCGTGCACCAGCGTAGTTGTGGCAATATCCATCGGCAGCAGCGAGGAGCTTGTTGTTGTATTGAAAGCATAGTTTCCGGCGCGCTGGGCATACAAACACAGACTAAGCAGAATTATTGCGCCGAAAATCAAACAAAAAAAGAGTATTTTGCTTTTATTAAGACAGATTCGGGTTTTCATTGTTGCATGTTGCTGGATTTCGCCTTAATGGGGGTGCTTTTTCTGCTGAGTATTCCGCTCATTTGCGGCTACTTTGCTTATACGCACGGGCGTTCATTTTGGCTATGGTTCTGCTTAGGACTCTTTCTGCCGGGCATTGCACACCTGATATTGGTTTGCCTGCCCGACAAATCCAATCCGATAGAAAAAGAACTGGAAAATATACGAATAGAAAACAGTCTTCTGGGTACACGGCCACAATCCGGTGCCGAAAAGCGTTTTCGCAAACTCATCAACGGCAAAAAACATACCATCAGATTTTCAGGCTGTATCGTTCGCGAGGGAGAAGCCGCAGCAGCCCAAATATGGATTGATGAACGCTCGCTGCTGGAACAGTTTATGACAAGTGAAAAGCTGCTAAAAAACTATCGGTTTGAACCGCTGCCGATAGACCTGATTATGCCGCCATCCAACCATTTACTTGGCGAGCCTGTTGCCCCTTATCAGAACTATTACAAACGTTCAGCCATTTTTGTACATCGCAACGGCGCAGGCGTGGCTACCGCCCAAATCCGCGTAAAAATTGAACCCCAAGTAGAACACATTATTTGGCACGATTTCGTACTGGAACACATGGGCGTAGAACGTCCGCTGCGCGGAATTAAAGCACTGGTTTTCAATCGCCTGCAATACATAGAGGCCTTGGACTATTTGGCAGATTTGGAAATAAGGGCTTGATTTGCAGTACTTTTTGAAAATTCTACTCCATTGAAATTACACCAAAACTTAGTGGGAGCAGTCGTGGAAGGGCTGCTGGCTATCTTCGGCGAAGGCCGCTATGCCGATAAAGTGATTGAAAGCGTTCTCCGCTCTAACCCCAAGTGGGGTTCCGGCGACCGAGGTTTTATTGCAGAAACCACCTACGATATGGTACGCCACTGGCGGCTGCTGTGGTATCTGGCCGATGCAGAGCCTTCACTCAAACATCAGGCCTTATGGCAACTTTTTGGCGTTTATTGGACATGGCGCGGTTTCGAGCTGCCCGACTGGCCGAAATTTGAACGCATCAGCTCTGCCCAAATTGCGGCACGCTTTGAACAGGCACAACAAGAACCCAAACTGCTGTACTCTTTCCCCGACTGGTTAGATACACTGGCAAGTGAGGAACTTGGCTCGGAACGCTGGGCAAAAGAAGCCGCTGCGCTTAATACACAAACACAGGTAGTGCTGCGCACCAACACGCTCAAAACCGACCGCGACACGCTGATTCGCTTGCTGGCAGAGCACAACGTAGAAGCCTTTCCGGTTGAGCACCTGCCCGATGCAGTGGTTCTCAAAAAACGACTCAACATATTCGGCAATCCGCTCTACAAGCAGGGTTTGTTTGAAATTCAGGATGGTTCGTCGCAATTGGTTGCACCTTTCGCCCATGTAGCGCCCGGTATGCGGGTGATAGATGCCTGTGCGGGTGCAGGAGGCAAAACACTGCACTTGGCAGCCCTGATGCAAAACAAGGGCAGCATTATCAGCATGGATGTAGAGGGTTTTAAACTGGACGAACTACGCCGACGTGCCAACCGCGCCGGCATCAGTATTGCAGAAACACGACTGATTGAAAATAACAAGACCATCAAACGCCTGCGCGAAAGTGCCGACTTGGTGCTTTTAGATGCTCCTTGTTCGGGAACGGGCGTTATCCGCCGCAACCCCGACAGCAAATGGAAACTGTCGGAAGAGTTTATTGAACGCGTGCAGGAAATACAGCGCGATATTTTGCGCCGCTACAGCCAAATGACCAAACCCGGCGGCACGCTGGTTTATGCCACTTGCAGCATTCTGCCATCGGAAAACCTGCGACAGGTGGAATGGTTCTTAGATGAACCCGAGGGCAAAGACTTTACTCTGGAAGAAGAACGGGCGGTTATGCCTTCCGAATTTGGCTTTGACGGCTTCTACATGTCGCGCCTGAAACGGCGTTAGCATCGGGCGGGGATGTATGCACTTCTATTTTAAGACAAACAAACAATATGCTTGAAACCAACCAAAAAGTATTTGAAGATGTTGAAGGACGTTACTACTTCGCCCCTATCAAAAAGAACTTTGAGAAAAAGGTAAAGGAAGTGGGAGCAGAAAAGGCTATTTCATTCCTTACAGAAATTATGCAAAGTTCAACAGTAGAAGTTGAAAAAACTATCCAAAAACGTATCAAAAGTGGCGAAATAAATGACGCCTCACAAACGAGAAAAGCAGTTGCAGGAAATGGTTTTCAAGGTTTAGTCGCTTATGCCTTGATTTATTTGCAAAACGAAGACTTGATAAACAAGGACTTAGTTATCACGCTAAAACCAAAGAAACACAAACTTATAGAAGACTATGCCACGATACAAGTAGGTGATGACGTGCAAAAGCCAGACGTGGATTTAATGATTTATCACAACAAGAAATTAGAAAAAGCACCCGTTTTGATTTTCTCAATGAAAACATCTTTGAGAGAAAGAGCAGGGCAAACCTATAAATGGAAACTTTTAATGGACATTGCAACATCAAAAGACTGTATGCAAATCAAACAAAAATACGGTTTGAGTTTTGAAGTAAAGGCGGATTTTAGAGTAGGTTTCATCACGACTAATTTTTATGATGAAATTACGCAACCGCAACAAATAGGAATGTTGAATTTCTTTGATTTTGTGTATCTAACCAAATCAGGAAAATTCAAATCACCTATCAACGAATTTTCAAAAATCGTATCAGACCTCAAAACACTTTACAAATGATACTAACCGAGAAAAAATATACAGATTTTTCGTGGGACTTCGTTGGGGCAAATACCAAGCAATTTACGCATTGTTACCACAACTACCCCGCTATGATGATACCGCAAATTGCAGAACGTATTTTAACAAAATACGGAGCTGATAGTCATTTGCTTTTTGACCCTTATTGTGGCACAGGGACGAGTTTGGTAGAAGCCAATTTGAAAGGAATCAACGCCATTGGCACAGATTTAAACCCTTTGGCAAGGCTTATTGCCAAAACAAAAACAACTAAAATAAATCTACAAGTTTTAGACTTGTACCTCAAAGATTTTAACGATTATATGTTTTCCTTGATGTTTAATTACAACAATAAGGTAAGTGTAGTTATTCCCCAAATCAATAATATTGACTTTTGGTTTGATAAGAGCGTACAAGAAAAATTGGCTATCATCAAAACTTTTATTGATAAAATAGAAGATGAAAGCGTAAGTAATTTTTTCAAAGTCGCATTTAGCGAAACCGTAAGAGAAAGTAGTTTTACACGCAATAGCGAGTTTAAATTGTTCCGAATGACAGCCGAACAAATGCAAAAGTTTAACCCTGATGTGTTTGGTTTAATGCAAAGTAAATTAGCCCGAAACCATAAGGGACTGAAAGCATTTTTAGAACAAAAACCCAAAGGTAATTCAAAAGTATATGATTTTAACACAAGTAATGAAGTACAGTATATTGAAAATGAAAGCGTTGATATTGTTATAACTTCACCGCCTTATGGAGATAGTCGCACAACGGTTGCCTACGGACAATTTTCAAGACTTGCAAACGAATGGTTAGACGTAGAAAATGCCAACCAAATAGATAACAACTTAATGGGCGGAAAACGACAAAAAGAAGTTTGTAATTTTGACAGTTTGACACTCAAAGAAAGCCTTGAAAAAATTGCAACATTAGACGAAAAAAGAGCCAAAGAGGTTTCTTCGTTTTATTACGATTACCAAAAGTCTATTGAAAATGTAGCCAAAACAATCAAAAAAGGTGGTTATGCTTGTTATGTAGTGGGAAACAGAAAGGTAAAAGGCAAAGTTTTACCCACAGACGAAATAACCAAAGACTTTTTTGAAAATCAAGGTTTCTCCCACATAGAAACCATTATTCGTAACATTCCCAACAAACGTATGCCGAGCAAAAATAGCCCGACAAACATAACAGGAAAGAAAGACGAAACAATGAACAAGGAGTATATTGTGATAATGCGAAAAGAATAAAAACAAGTGCTAACATTGCATTTGTGGCAAGGCGGACAGAGATGCTAATTAAACCCTTCTACTTTCTATTGGCTTCTGCGCACGTATAGGCAATAGGTGTCTAAGCTGACTCTGTACAAATAACTTTACGATATACCCAGCCCTAACCCCATCCATTTACTCGCGCAGTCCTGCTTTGTAGGTTTCTAAGGCGCGGTTGCGGGCAAACTCGTGCTGCACAATGGGTTGGTAGCTCAGGCTGCCAAACTCAGGCACCCACTTGCGTACATAGCGCAATTCGGGGTCAAATTTTTGGGTTTGCAGCGCAGGATTAAATACACGGAAGTAAGGCGCCGCATCGCAACCGCTGCCTGCCGCCCACTGCCAGCCGCCGTTGTTGGCCGAAAGGTCAAAATCGAGCAATTTTTTGGCAAAATAAGCCTCCCCCCAGCGCCAATCTATGAGCAGGTGCTTAGTTAGGAAACTTGCCGTAATCATGCGCACGCGGTTGTGCATAAAACCTGTTTCGTTCAATTCGCGCATACCGGCATCTACAATTGGGTAGCCGGTTTTACCGTTGCACCATGCTTCAAATTCTTTTTCGTTATTGCGCCATTGGATATGGTCATAAGCAGGCTTGAAAGCGCGGGTAGCAACATGAGGGAAATGATACAGAATCATCATATAAAAGTCGCGCCAGATGAGTTCATTCAGCCAAGGCTCGCTCAAAGCAAGGCCGCGGCGTGCCAGTGCGCGAATACTTACCGTACCAAACCGCAAATGCACACTGAGGCGAGAAGTACCCGGCAAGGCAGGGAAATCGCGTTTAGCCCCGTATTGCTGCAATAAGGTATCAGGCACACCCATGGGAGGAAAAACCGCCTCCACCGAAACAAAGCCCATATCTTCCAATGTCGGGACAAGCAACGGCTTAGTTTTGAGAAAATTGTGGAACAGTGAAACCGTATCGTAAGCCGCCGTGTGCGCATCGGTGAGCAGTTTTTTCCACTTGCGGCTGTACGGCGTAAAGACAGTATAGGGGCTACCGTCGTCTTTTACCACTTCGTCGCGGTCAAAAATGCACTGGTCTTTGTAGTCGTGAAACGGTATGCCTGCGCGAGAAAGTATCTGTGCTATTTTACCGTCGCGTTCTTTGGCATAGGGTTCGTAGTCGCGGTTAGTGAATACGGCCTTTACGTCGTACTCCCGCAAAATTTCCGGCCAAACCTCCTCGGGCTTGCCGTATTTTACCAACAGGCTGCTGCCCATCTGCCGCAACTGTTCCGAAAGGCGCAAAACATGCCGATGGATAAATACCACGCGCTTGTCGTGCCTGTCGTCTAAGGCATCCAGAATGTGGCGGTCAAATATGAAGAGCGGCAGCACAGGCAACCCCGACTGCAAAGCATAAAAAAGACCTGCATTGTCTTCCAAACGCAGGTCGCGGCGATGCCAAAATATTGCAATACTATTTTTTGTCACTGTATTTAAAAAGCGTTTGTTTCTCTTCGGTTGTCAGGCTTTCGTAACCGGTTTCGGAAATTTTATCGAGTATGCGGTCAATTTCTTCTTGCGAAGGCACGGCTCGCGAACCTGTTCCGCTGCCTCGCTGGTTACGGGAAGCATCTTTATGAGAAACTCTAATTTTTGATTTTGGTTTGGTTATGCGATGCCAAAAATTAGGAACTATCCAAAGTAAGCGATTCAGAGGCACGGAAATATCCGTTCCGCGCTGCAAAAGTTTGATGAAAATATAACCCATCAGTGCGCCGCCCAAGTGCGCAATATTACCGCCCGCATTAGAACCCGATGAACCTATGAACGACAAAAAGATAGTAATGGCAGCTACGTATTTCAGCCTGACAGCACCAAACAGGAGCAAGTGTATGCTATACTCGGGCAGCAGCGTAGCAATACCCGTAATAATGGCGTAAACACTTGCCGATGCGCCAATCATACCAACAGCAGGCATGTTGTTGTAGAAAAAGGGAACAGTATTGTACACTAACAAATACAAGACACCGCCCACAAGTCCGCCATATACATACATGGCAATGGTGCGCTTGCTGCCCAAAAACTCATCGGAAAGCATCCCGAACCAATACAGCATAAGCATGTTGAACAAGATGTGGAAGAAACTCTGATGAGTAAAGAAATAAGTAACAATCGTCCATGGGCGCATAATAAAGTACTCAATAGGCGCAGGGATGTAAAACAGCGCATGAACAAAGTGAGCCAGAGGCGCGACATCAAAAATTTGCGCTGTCCACATGGCTACATTCAGTACTACAAAAACCACTACATTGATAATAATCAGCCTGCTGAGCCCGCTATTTTGTTTGTTCCAAGCAACTTTGAAGTCCTGCACAAAACTGTTCATACCCAAATAATCAATGTGTTAATGCTTTAAAGATAATGAATCGGCTAAATTTCACCTCGCTGCCTCCAACGACGAATCAGGATAAATGCAAACAGCATCCCGCCCAAATGAGCAAAGTGGGCAACGTTATCGGTCGGGGCTGACTGTATGACAGAATAAATTTCATATACGCCATAGAAAAGCACCAGATATTTGGCCTTAATAGGAATGGGCGGGAACAACAGCATCAGTTCTATGTTAGGGAACATCATACCAAAAGCCATCAAAATGCCGAAAACCGCACCCGAAGCACCAACCATGGGCACATTTGCTTTTGCTTCATACAAATCGAGCGCAACCTGCCTGCTAGCGGCTATCAGTTCCGCACTTTGCGGATGATTGCCGAATGTTTCTACAAAGTTCATCAGTGCCGTATTGTACACATTGCCATACTCGGCTATCAAACCGTCAAAAGCCGTAAAGCCGGGATTTTGGATGTATGCCTCTACTGCCGTGCGCAGTTGATAAAGCTCGGCAGCTTCCACGCCCAGATAGCAGGCACTTGCTCCCAGCCCGCAGATAAGGTAAAACATGAGGAATCGTCTGCCGCCCCAGAACATTTCCAGCGCAGGGCCAAATACAATCAGCGCCAGCATGTTGCTGAAAATATGCCCAAAATTCGCATGGACAAACATGTGGGTAAATATCTGATAAAAAGCAAATTCACCGGAACCGGGGAACCGCAACCCGAACATTTCCGTCATGTTGACATCCAGAAGTGCGCCAAGGGCAAAAACTGCCACATTCAGCAGCAACAGGTTGCGGACGATAGGAGTGAGTTGGAACATTGCGTGATGTAAAAAAAGGAATTGAAAACTTTTACCATAAGAACGCAGGCAGCCTAAGAATGTTTTCCTTGCCGCTGACGCAAGGCTTCAAACAAACAAATGCCTGCTGCTACGGACACATTGAGCGATGAAATATGCCCTACCATCGGTATGGAGGCTTTCACATTGGCAAGCGATAAAAGCTCGGGGCTGATGCCGTCTTCTTCCGAACCCATCAGAATAACGGTAGGTGCGGTAAAATCCACTCCATAAATATCGGTATCGCCTTTTTCGGTACAGGCCACCACTTGCAAGCCATTGCTTTGCAGAAAGTGCAGCGCGCCGCGCAGACTCCGCTCGCGGCAAACGGGCAAATAGCTTAATGCTCCCGCCGAGGCCTTGAAGGCGTCGCCGCCTAACCTTGCACCGCCGCGTTCCGGCAAGATGAGTGCCTGCGCACCGGCACAATCTGCCGAACGGGCAATAGCCCCCACGTTGCGCACATCAGTAACACGGTCTAAGGCAATAACCAACGGCAGTTGGCCGGCCGCATAGGTTTCACTGATGATGTTGTCTAACGAAGCAAAAGTTACGGCAGATAAAAAGCAGATAACCCCTTGGTGATTTTTGCGCGTAATGCGGCGCAATTTTTCCTCCGGCACCTGTACTACGGGAATATTGACTTGACGACACTGTTCCACAAGTTCGGCGATTGCGTCATTTTGGATGCCTTTCTGAATCAGCAGCTTATCTATTTCCTTGCCCGATTGCAGCACCTCCTGTACGGGACGAATCCCAAAAACAAAATCTGTTGTCATGTTAAAAAATTCAACTACAAATATACATAAACCCGACGGGTTTCAGCAACCGGTCGGGTTTGAAACTGCCACAGGGCAGGTAGCTCCTACATCTTCTTGCTGCGATGCTTGTTGCGCCTGTAATCCTCAAAAATCAGATGCCCCAAGCCTTCTAAACTGCTGAAATAGGCATTGCCGCCATTCACTCTGGTAAACTCGCGCACAAACTCCTGCAAGTAGGTATCCGAAGCAATCATAAAGGTTGTTATCGGGATATTGAGGCGGCGGCACTGAGCAGCCAGATTGAGCGTTTTGCCCATAATCTTGCTGTCCAAACCGAAACTGTTTTTGTAGTAGCGAACGCCTTCTTTCAAACAGGTCGGCTTGCCGTCGGTAATCATAAAAATCTGCTTGTTCTTATTCTTGCGGCGGCGGAGCAAATCCATGGCCAGTTCCAGACCGGCAACAGTATTGGTATGATAAGGGCCTACCTGTAAATAAGGCAAATCTTTAATCTCTATTTGCCAAGCATCGTTCCCGAAAACGATAATATCCAGCGTATCTTTTTTGTATTTGGTTGTAATCAGTTCGGCAAGTGCCATGGCCACTTTTTTGGCGGGCGTAATGCGGTCTTCTCCGTAAAGAATCATGGAGTGGCTGATATCAATCATAAGCACGGTGGAGGTTTGGGTTTTATACTCTTTTTCTACCACTTCCAAGTCTTGCTCGGTCAGCATAAAATCGCCCAGCCCGTGATTGATTTGCGCATTTCGGATGGTTTCAGTCATGGAAATTTGGTCTAACTCATCTCCGAAACGATACTGACGGATATCGGCACTGAGTTCATCGCCTGCTCCGCTGAAAACGGTTTTATGATTGCCCCCCGCCGATTTTTTCAGTTTGCCGAAAATTTCCTCCAATGATTGGCGACGGATGGTTTGTTCGCTTTTGGCAGTGATTTGTATGCTGCCGTCTATCGGGTTTTCTTCAATGTAGCCTTTCTGCTTCAGGTCTTCAAAAAAGTCTCCGATGCCGTATTCGCTGTTGGTAAGTCCGTAGCGGCGGTCTAAATTGGTCATCCAGCGCATGGCTTCGCCCACATCTCCCGAAGTCATGTTGAGCAGCTGCATGAAAATATTCAGCAAGTTTTCAAAAGTTGCCTTTTTTTTGTTTTCCTCCGGATTGAATCGGGTAAAGCGGTAGCCAAGCATAAAATCAGGTAAAGAAAAGAATGGTACAATTCAAAGGATAGTCAATAAACGTGATAAACCGGCATTTCGGATTTTCAAAAACCGTTTCATCTGCGGCAATCCGCAGGGCATGTGTCATGCAATTTTAAATTGCCGAACTGCTTGCAACAGAGTATTGCCGCATAAACTCTATGGAATAACGATTAAACAACTCAGGTTGTTCCACATTGCACACATGCCCGCAATTTTTCAGCACTTTCAGTTCTGCATTTTTGTGTTGTCGCACAATGTTTTTTACCTGCGGAAGAAACATATAATCCTCATCACCCATCAGATAAAGCGTAGGAATGGGTAATTCTTTTTCGCGGAAATAGCGCAATAGCGGATTGATACTTGCCGTAAGGGTAAACCACCGCAAAAACTCCGATTGGCGTAATTTTTTGGCATCTTCTATAAAAAGACTTCTAGACTCACGATTGCGGGCGCGCGGCATCAGAATATACGCACAAATGGTATAAATCCAGATGAAAGGCACAAAGGGCTTTACCGTATCGGCTAACCACACCAGAAAGCGCGAACGAATGTTCAGGCGCGTGATGGCTCCACCCAAAATCATGGTTTGAATTTTTGAACGGTCTATCTCGGCAATGGTGCGTATAATCAATGTGCCAAGCGATATGCCTACAAAATGTGCCTTTTCTATGCCCACGTGCTGCATCACTTCCAATACATCGCGACTGACATCGTTAAAAGAATAGTTGCGTTGCGCAAAAACATCTTTTGACTTGCCATGCCCCCGCAAATCGAGCAAAAGCACGTTGAAATTAGCCATGTAATCGCGCAGTTGGCGAAACCATATGGAAGAACTACCGCCCGCACCATGAACCAATACTACCCAATCGGTTGCGGTCGGATGTTTATAAACTTTGTGATAAAGCATGTGCGCCATGTATTTATTACCTTAAATTTAACGTAAAAAGAACATTGCACATACTTTTTTGGTTTGGCTTCGTTTAATAATTGTTATTTTTGAGCAAGTCTCCAAAATTATTTAACTGCAAAGCTGATGCAAGCGTTAAGCCTCCGCCGTTCTCTCACTCTGTATGTAATAATTAGCATTTTGCTGGTTACAGTAGGCGGCTTTTTTTTACGGCAATCGTGGATAAACCGCGTAGAGAGTGAAAACCTCTATCGCAGACGCATGTTGCAGCAAGCATCGTCTATACTTTTTGAGTGCGGCTATTTGGCACAAGCCGTCATGCGTTATCCGGAAGATGACAACCTGCGCAATCAACTCAGCGTTGCCAAATCCAAAATGGAGAACATCATACGAATACTCGTACAAGGCGGCGTATATAGTTCCAGCAACGTTGCCGATAATATGCCTCTCCAGCCCGCCAAAGGCGAAAACTTGGTCAATATGCAACAATTGGCCGTCGGATGGCAGGAAATGAAGAAAGTACTCGACCGCTTGGAAAGTAATATCCTTGCGGCCAACAGTAATAATTTAAACCCCATAGAGTACCGAAATCAGGTAAATGCGGTGGCTGATTTTTTATCGCAAAATCTGATGAAGCTCAGCCGAAATCTGGAAGTAGATATTGCTATTGCCACCCTGCACGTCAATGAAGAAGAACGGACAGCATTTGGCTGGTTGTATGTCTGCCTTGCCGTGTTGTTAGTGAATGCCATTGTAGGCTATATTTATTTTCGCGACTACATTATTACACCCATTGAAAAAATTAGTGCCAAAATCAGCGCAGTTGCCGATGGCCGACAAAGCGAAACCATTACGTTGCCCAAAAACAGCGCCCCTGAAATGCTTGAACTCAATGACGGCATCAATCAACTCGGTGAAATCCAACAAGCCATGGCAGATTTTGCCTCTGAGGTCGGCAAAGGCAACTACAACCACCCTTTCAGTGCCCGCAGCAACAATGACACCTTAGGCATTGCCCTGATTGCCATGCGCGACAACCTGATGCGTGCCGACAAGGAAGATGCCATCCGCACATGGGCTAACGAAGGTCAGGTTAAGTTTGGCGATATTTTCCGACAATATGCCAATAACTTGGAGCTTTTTTCTTACCACACCATTTCAGAGTTGGTAAAATATGTAGGGGCTAACCAAGGCTTTTTCTTTGTGCTCAAAAACCAAGACAAAGAAAAAGCCTATTTAGACCTGACGGCAGCCTATGCCTATGAAAAGCGCAAATACCTCAGTAAACAAGTACAACTTGGCAGCGGACTATTGGGGCAGGCCGTCTTAGAAAAGCAATCCCTGTATTTTACAGACATTCCACAAAATTATGTCAGCATTACCTCAGGTTTGGGTGAAGCCACGCCCGCGTGCCTGATGATAGTACCGCTGATGATTAACGAAATTGTGTACGGTGCTATTGAAATCGCTTCTTTTGAACCATTCGAGCCGCATCAAATAGATTTTATTGAAAAAATAGCTGCCAACATTGCCGGAACGCTTGCCTTTGCTCAAACCAATGAGCAAACCCAACGCCTTTTGGCGGAAACGCAGACCTTTGCCGAGCAAATGCGCGCTCAGGAAGAAGAAATGCGCCAAAATATGGAAGAGTTGGTTGCTACACAGGAAGAAATGCAGCGCGTACAGGCCGAAATCCGCAAGAAGGAAGCAGGACTCAGCAGCCTGATTAACAATACCGACACCTACATATTCTCCTTAGACAAAGGTTTCAACCTGTTGCTTGCCAACGATGCATTCAAGAAATACCTCAAAGCCACTTCGGGTATTGAACCCCAAATAGGTATGAATATGCTCTATGATATTGTACCGGAAACTAATCGGGAAATGCGCCGCCGACAATACGAACGCGCCCTGTCCGGTGAAACATTCACGGTGATTGAAAACTACAAAGGAAAAGACCACTCTGACAACTATTACGAAATATCTTTCCAACCAATTTTCAATCAGGCCAATCAGGTGGAAGGGCTGTCAGTATTTATGCGCAACATTACCCACCTCAACCCTATCCGCTGGGAACTGTAATCAAATCATGAAGTACTCTTTACTCGCCTTTGCAATCATTTTTCTGCTTGCATTGGCATCGTGCAGCGATGCAGCTTTTGAAGGAAAGCAAGATTTGCCTCAAAACAAGTGGATTCGCAAGAACCCCGTCAGTTTTGACTTTGAAATCAGCGACCCCTTGCCTGCCTACGAAATCAGCTATGCCGTACGCTATGCCAACACATACCCCTACTACAATTTATATGTGCAGTACGAACTGAAAGATGAGGCAGGCAACAGCCTCCAAGGCAAAATGAACCAAACCAACCTGTTTGAACCCGAAACAGGACAACCCTTGGGCAGCGGTATAGGCAACCTGTACGAGCGAGAGGTTGTGCTTATTCCTTCTTATCGCTTTGCGGCAAGCGGGAAATACAAGTTGTCTATTTTTCAATACATGCGCCCCGATACACTGACCGATATTCAATCGGTGAGCGTAAAAGTTCGCCCGTTGAAATAATCGCCCTGCTTTTGCCGATTCCAATAAAAATTATACCTTTGAAAACCAATTGGTTAAAATCTGCCAATTGAAGTTTTACTGAATGGCTCACCCCAAAATCGTTATGCCATGAAAAACAAAATCAAGCAACTGGCAGGCAAGCTGAACAATTTCTACGTTATTTTTGCCGGGCTGTTTATCCTTTGGATGGCATTTTTTGACGGCAACAATCTGTACAGCCAGTACGAACAACACCGGCGCATTCGCGAACTTCGCAAAGAGCGCGATTTTTACAAAAACAGTGTTGAACAACTGGAAAAGGAAATTGCCGAACTAAATCGCAATCCTAAGATGTTGGAAAAACTGGCCAGAGAAAAGTATTTAATGAAAAAGCCTAACGAGGACATCTACATCGTTCAGGAATAACCACATTCATGAAAAAGTACACATTTACCGAAAAAAAAGATACCCGTTCGGGTTTCGGTGCCGGTTTGCTGGAAGTAGGCAAACAAAATCCAAACGTTGTGGCGCTATGCGCCGACCTGACAGGTTCACTGAAAATGAACGATTTTGAAAAAGCCTTCCCCGAACGTTTTTTCCAAGTCGGAATTGCCGAAGCCAATATGATGGGACTTGCCGCAGGCATGACCATCGGCGGTAAAATCCCTTACACAGGCACTTTTGCCAACTTCTCTACCGGAAGAGTGTACGACCAAATTCGCCAATCCATTGCTTACTCGGGCAAAAATGTGAAAATATGCGCCTCACATGCCGGCATAACACTTGGCGAAGATGGTGCCACACATCAAATTCTGGAAGATATCGGCATGATGCGCATGTTGCCGCATATGACGGTTATCAATCCATGTGATTATAACCAGACCAAAGCCGCTACCATTGCCATTGCAGCGCACGAAGGCCCCGTGTATCTGCGCTTTGGCAGACCCGCAGTGCCTGTTTTTATGCCTGCCGACCAGCCTTTTGTAATTGGTAAAGCCATTGTGCTCAATGAAGGTGCGGATGTTTCCATTTTCTGCACCGGACACTTGGTTTGGGAGAGCATCGTAGCAGGGGAAATATTGGCTGAACAAGGAATTGATGCCGAAATTATCAATATTCACACCATCAAGCCATTAGACGAAGCGGCTATCCTCAGTTCCGTACTGAAAACTCGCTGTGCCGTAACAGCCGAAGAACACCAGATTCACGGCGGGCTGGGTGATGCCGTTGCTCAGGTACTGGTGCGCAACTTGCCCGCCCCTGTGGAAATGGTAGCCGTTCGCGACCGATTTGGCGAAAGCGGTACACCTGACCAACTGATGGCCAAATATGGTTTGAAAGCTCAAAATATTGTGGAAGCAGCCAAAGCTGCCATGAGTCGCAAGGCAAAATAATCTCGCGGTTCTCCCATGTAAAAATCCCTGTCTGTGGCAATGAACCAAGACAGGGATTTTTATTTTACGCCATAGCAACAACACCTCTTTAGCCTGCTTTCACTTACATTCGGTATTAATCGGGCAGTTGGTCTAAGGGAGTTTGCGGCAAGTTATTGGCAGGCAGCGAAGAGGTTTTTTCTTCCAACAACTCCGCCTCTTGGTTTCGCTTTTCGGTAATAGCCACCACCCAAATACTGATTTCATAAAGTAACATCAGCGGCAAGGCAATTAAAATCTGGCTGATAACATCGGGCGGGGTAATAATGGCAGAAATAATAAGCACAATCACAATGGCGTGGCGGCGGTATTCGCGCATGAAGGCAGGCGAAAGCAACCCCACTTTGGCAAGGAAAAATGCCACCATCGGCAACTGAAACATTAGCCCTGTTGCCAGCACCAGCGTTGTCAGCGTGGAAATATAGGAAACAATATCAAACTCGTTGGAAATAGACGGGTCTAACTGATAGTTTGCCAAAAACTGAATGGACAGCGGCGAAATAACGTAATAGCCAAATAGAATACCCAAAATGAACAACAGCGACACAAAGAATGTAGCTCCGCGGGCTGCTTTTTGTTCATTGGGGTACAGCCCGGGTTTAATGAACCGCCAAATTTCCCAAAAAGCATACGGAAATGCACAGATAACACCAATGACCAACGAAGACAGCATGTGCATCGTGAACTGCCCCGTCATCAGGCGGCTTTGCAACTTGAAGTTGATTTTATCAATACAAGTAACCTCTGATAAGGCACAAAGCATCCGATACGTCCAAAAATCTACTTTGGAAGGCCCCAAAATGAGCGTTCCATAAACAAAATCTTTGGACAAAAAGGCAATTACCGAAAAAACCGCCACCGAAGCAACTGCGCGGATTAAGTGCCAGCGCAGCTCCTCCAAGTGGTCTATAAACGACATTTCTTTTTCCTGTGTCATGCTTTGGCTATGCGGATAGGCACCATGAACTCGTCAATTTCGTAGGCTTCCATACCGTTCAGGTCGTTGCCGATTTCTAATGCAACCGCCTGTGTTTCCGTCTGAATGTAGTCGGCAAAGTCTTTGGCAGCATCGGCTACCAATGCTTCGTTTGCCGCAATGGCAATGCTGATTTTGTCCTGTACCTCAAAGTTCAGGTCTTTGCGCAAGTTCTGGATGCGGTTTACCAAGTCGCGAGCGATGCCTTCTTTGCGCAGTTCGGGCGTTACGGTAATGTCCAGCGCAACAGTGATGCCCTCGTCGGTAGCCGATGCCCAGCCCGGGATGTCAAAGGCTTCAATCAGCACATCTTCCACTGTCAGCGTCAGGTTGCCGCCGTCGGCTGCTACGCTCATTTGCCCTGCTTTTTGGAAAGCGATAATATCGGCAGTTTGCATTTGCCCCAGATGCGCCTGAATGGCTTTCATCTGTTTGCCAAGCCCCTTTTGTGCCAGCACGGGGAAATTCGGTTTGATTTTCTTAGTTACCAGACCTTCTGTATCGCCAATGAACTCAATATTTTTCACATTGGTTTCGCTCATAATCAGGTCGCTGACTTCGCGCACGTAGTTTTGGAAGGTTTCACTCAGCGCGGGAATCATCATTTTTTGCAGCGGCAGGCGCACGCGCAGTTTCTTGTCCTTGCGAATAGAATGCACCAATGAGCAAATGGTTTGTGCCAAGTGCATTTTTTCTTCCAGTGCGATGTTGCTTTCTGCTTCGTTGAAAGTCGGGTAATATGCCAAATGCACCGACTCGGCGTTTTCTTTGCCCGTAATGTTATTCAAGTCGCGGAACAGCAGGTCGGTATAGAACGGCGCAATCGGCGAAGCCAGCTTGGCAACTGTTACTAAACAAGTGTACAGCGTCTGATAGGCTGCCAATTTATCGGTATTGTACTCGCCTTTCCAGAAACGCTTGCGGTTCAGGCGCACGTACCAATTGCTCAAATCATCATTCACGAAGTTGAGAATGGCGCGTGCGGCACGGGTCGGGTCGTAGTCGGCATATGCCTCATCGGTTTCTTTGATGATGGCGTTCAGGCGCGAGAGAATCCAGCGGTCGCTTTCGGTGCGTTCTGCCGGCGGTACATCGGCTTCCTGATAGCGGAATCCGTCCAAGTTGGCATACAGCGCAAAGAAGTTGTAGGTATTTTGCAGCGTCCCGAAGAATTTGCGCTGCATCTCTGCCAGCCCGTCCAAACTGAATTTGAGGTTTTCCCAAGGCGCGGCGTTGGCAATCATGTACCAGCGTACGGCATCGGGACCGTATTTTTCTACCGTCTCAAACGGATTGATAACGTTGCCCAAACGCTTGCTCATTTTGTTGCCGTTGGCATCCAGCACAAGCCCCGTAGAAACGACGTTTTTAAAGGCTACGCTGTCAAAAACCAAGCCTGCAATGGTGTGCAGGGTGAAGAACCAACCGCGTGTTTGGTCAACACCTTCGGAAATAAAGTCCGCAGGATAGGTCTTATTTTGGTCAATCAAATCGGCATTTTCAAAAGGATAATGCCACTGTGCATAAGGCATCGCGCCGCTGTCAAACCAAACGTCAATCAGGTCGGGTTCGCGCTTCATGGGCTTGCCCGAAGGCGAAACCAGCGTTACCTCATCTACATACGGGCGGTGCAAATCGGCCAATGAAGTCGGCTGTTGCAAGCCCAATTTTTCGTTTGCTTTGGCAATTTCGGCGGCTAACTCTTCGGTAGAGCCGATGCAGATTTCCTCTGTACCGTCTTCGGTGCGCCAGATAGGCAGCGGTGTTCCCCAATAGCGGCTGCGGCTCAAATTCCAGTCCACTAAATTTTCCAACCAGTTACCGAATCGTCCCGTGCCGGTGCTTTCGGGCTTCCAGTTGATGGTTTTGTTGAGGGCAACCAAGCGGTCTTTCAACGCCGTTGTGCGGATAAACCAACTTTCCATCGGGTAGTACAATACGGGCTTATCCGTACGCCAGCAATGCGGGTAGGTATGTTCGTATTTTTCTACTCGGAAAGCCTTATTTTGCTCTTTGAGGATGATGGAAATAATAACGTCGGTTGATTTGTAGTCGGGGTGCGACTCGTCCTCACCGGTGTAGTTTTTCACATAGAAATCATCCGCACCAAGCGGCTTGTGGGTTTTGATAGCGTATTGCTGCGTCAGCTCGGCCAGATGCGCGCCGATTTCGCGAACGAACTTGCCTTTTTTATCCACCGTTGGTTGATAGTGCCCGTGTTCGTCGGATACCAGCAGCGCAGGTACGTTATTTTGCTTGCCCAAACGCGCATCGTCCGCACCGAAAGTGGGCGAAATATGCACAATGCCGGAACCGTCTTCGGTCGTTACAAAATCGCCCGCATATACTTTGAAAGCATTTTGCAGGTTTTCGTGCGGCTGTACAAAGGGCAGCAGTTGTTCGTATTCCATGCCCACCAGCGTTTCACCCTTAAATTCTTCGGTAATCACATAAGGAATTTTGCCACTGTGTTTACCTTCCACAAAATCGTTGCGGTTGATGTAGTTGCCGCCCAGTACGTAGCCCATGCGCTCTTTGGCGAAGATGACGTTAACGGGCTGTTTGGTGTACTGGTTGTGGGTCTTCACTTTTACGTAAGTGATGTCCTTGCCCACAGCCAGCGCGGTATTGGAAGGCAACGTCCATGGCGTAGTCGTCCATGCCAGCAGGTAGTCATTGTCGGTGCCTTTTACCTTGAACTGCGCGATAACCGACGTATCTTTCACGTTCTTGTAGGTACCAGGCTGATTGAGTTCGTGGGAACTCAAACCTGTTCCCGCCGCAGGTGAGAAGGGCTGGATAGTATAGCCTTTATACAGCAGGTCTTTGGCGTGCAGTTGTTTGAGCAACCACCAGCAAGACTCAATGTAGTTGTTGTCAAACGTGATGTAGGGATTTTCCAAGTCTACCCAAAAGCCGATGCGCTCGGTCAAATTGTCCCATTGGGCTTTGTATTTCATCACTGCCTCGCGGCACTTTTGGTTGTAGTCCGCAATGCTGATTTTCTTGCCGATGTCTTCCTTGGTGATGCCCAATTCCTTTTCCACCTGCAATTCCACGGGTAGCCCGTGCGTATCCCATCCGCCTTTGCGTTCTACGCGGAAGCCTTTCAGGGTTTTGTAGCGGCAGAAAATGTCTTTGATGGTACGCGCCATCACATGGTGAATACCGGGCGTTCCGTTGGCAGAAGGCGGCCCTTCGTAGAAAACAAACGGGCGGTCAGCCGGACGCGATTCAACAGATTTTTGAAAAACGGCATTTGCCTTCCAATAGGCAAGGATGCTCTCACCGGCTTGCTTGCCAAGCTCGGTTACAGACTGTTTATATTCGTTGTATTTCATAGAAACCTTGTTCCGCACGCCTGCAAAAAGCGCAAGGGCAAAGTTAGGTTTTTTCGTTTGAACTTGAATTTTTAATGTGCCAATCCTGTCGGGTGATGCAATAAACAAAGTTCCATTTGGGCTGTTCGCCAAAGTAGGTTACTTCCTGCTCACCGACTTTGACTGCGCCCAAGCGGCTGATGGCTATTTGAGAGCGGATATTTTCTGCCCCGATGTGGAAAAAAACGCTTTCCACAAATTGGAAGATATAGTCCAGCATCATTGCCTTTACGGCATGATTGATGCCCTTGCCCCAGCATTGGACAGCATAGAAAGTATAGCCAATCAGGATGCTGTTTTCTTGCGCGTCGTAGTCATAAAAGCGGGTACTGCCAATTGACTCTCCCGTGGTTTTGTCCACAATTTTGAAAGCCCCCTTGCTTTGCATCGCGCCGTCAAAGAAAGTTCGGAAAACATCCCTTTGCCAGCGGTTTTTATTGGGGTGCTGTTCCCATATTTTGGGGTCTGATGCAACGGCATACAAAGCTTCAAAGTCCTTTTCCTGCAAAGGACAAAGGATGACCCGGTCGTTAGCTAAGGTGGGTTGGATGCTGAAAGTCATGAGCGTTTTTTTGATATTATACAAAAGCGTAAGTTGTTTGCGAAAAATGTTTATGTAAACTACTGAAAAGCAGTTATTTAAAACCCGACAGTTTTTAGAAACCTGTCGGGTTTGTGTATAGCGGAATTGATTTAAAGAAAAATAAGCGCAAAGCTGTGTTATCCGCCTAAAATCCGTGTTCTAAAAATTCGTTCTACCCTGCAAAGGGCGGATTGCATTTGAGTACTTCGGCATAAATCGGGCAGGAAGGACTGTGCGCGCCGGGCAGGTAGCCCGTACTCATCAGAAACTCACCCGTGATTTCGCCACCTGTAAAGCGGAACGTCTTTTTAAACAACTTCACCCATTCGGCTTTGGGCAGCGGGTGGTGATGGTCTAACCAGTTTTTAAAAGAACCGAAACGTTGTTGCAGTGTCAATACGGTTTGGGCGTTGGCAATGGCGGCATCCACCTTCAAGCGATTGCGGATAATACCCGCATCCTGCAATAGGCGTTCGCGGTCAGCATCGGTAAAATGCGCAATAGCATCAATAGCAAAACCTGCATAAGCCGCCCGAAAATTTTCCTGCTTGTTGAGAATGGTCGTCCAACTCAGTCCCGCCTGATTGATTTCCAAAATGAACCTGCCAAATAGTTCATTATCGTCGTGAATCGGGAAACCGTAAGCGGTGTCGTGATAGATGCGGTGCACAATTGCAGTATCAGGCTGTGCCGCAAAATCGCAATATGAATGAGCCATCGGTAAATTTAGAAAGTAGTTGCTGCTTGACTATCGCCGTCAATGTCGCGCGATTGGGAAGGATTGTCTTCTGCTGCCAATGGAAACGACATGTAGAAAATGGCTCCGTTGGGCTTGTTGTCTTCGTGCCAAACCGTGCCGTTGTGCATTTCTACACACTGCTTCACTATGGACAGCCCCAGCCCCGTTGAACTTTCACCTTCCGTGCCATAGCGGCGGGCTGCGCCGAATTGTTCAAACAAATGCTCTTTCAGATGGTCGGGGATGCCGATGCCTGTATCTGCAACGGTAACTAATGCAAAACCTTCCGATTTTTCTACCGAAACGGTGATTTTGCCGCCCATGGGCGTAAACTTGATGGCATTCACTATCAAATTCTCTAACGCCCGTGCAATTTTATCGGGAACGGCGTTGATGATGATGTCGTTTTTGGCAGGTTTGAGTTGCAGCAATACACCTTTTTTGGTAGCGCGGTATATCTGCGGATAAACTGTTTGCTCTGCCAGACTGAATAGGTCGGTTTTTTGACCGGACAAATGCACAATATTCTTTCGGGTACAAAGCTCTAACAAATCCTCTATGATTTCCATTGTGCGCTTCTGGCTGAGTCGCATCATTTCCTGATATTCCAACAACAACTTCTTACCCTGCCCGTAATTAGATTTCTGCAGTTCGGCTGCCACCATGTCAAGCAGTTGTAAAGTGTTGGCTACCGGATTGCGAAGGTCATGGCTGACCGTGGCAATTACGCGGTCTTTGTAGGCAATGGTTTGCAGAAGTTGCTGCTCGGTTTGTTTAGATGTGGTAATGTCTTGTACGATACCTTTGCTGTGGAAGAAATTTTTGTCGGGTACATATGTTGCCTGAATACAGGAAACAGCAATCCAGCGCTCGCCGTGTTTGGGATGCAGGCGAAAATCAAAAGAATATTTACCGCCTTCCTGCGCCCCCTTGATAAGATTCTCAATAACAAAGTCCACATCGTCGGGGTGTACATTGGCAGCAATCGTTTCGCGATTGATAACGGTATCTAACGGGATGTGCAAAATTTCATAGGTTTCTTTGCTCCACCGCGTATGCCCGTCGGAAGTAACTTCCCAAAAACCCACTTTGGCCAACTGCTGGGCAATGCGCAGTTCTTGCCCCTGCCTGATGAGTTCGCGAGTGATTTTGCGATTGGCTTCTATTTTATCCATCAGGTTATGATGTACCCGATTGTTCAAATTAATCAGTAACCAAGCCGAATAGATAAAAAGTGCGAAATAGACGATGGTAGCGATGTTGGCATATCGTTTCAATTCTGCCTCTGAACGCTCAATCGGCTCTATCCAAGGGATATCAACAAAAAGTAAACAAAACAGCACAGCCAGTGGGAATACGATGCTAAATAAAATACCCAAAGGACGATTGCGCGGCGTAATGGCAAAGCCAATCATGGGAATCAGAAAAAGCACCAGATAGGTATTCAGGTGATGTCCTTCCCGATACGATATGTAGCCATTAAAGACAGAACCAAAAACAATGTAAACAGGACGAGCAATATGGTCGTATCCTTTTTTATTGAGTAAAATAAGTCCCCAAAAAACAACTACTAAAAGACCTATTGCTGTAATTCGTTCTATAACATTACTTTGAAAACCTACGACCGGCACAGAAGCCAAGGCAAGCAGCGATATGTAAAAAAGCAGTTTGTTGAAAATTCGCACCTGATGAATCTCATAGCGGCTGCGCCCTTGTTTGGGAATGGTTCCCAAAAAGAAGTTAAGGCGGCGTTGCAAACGATTTATCAGGGGCATCATGCTATTTTTGCACTTGTCCGGGTTACATCATAACGACAAATGAAGGTAATAAATTGTAAGCCTGCACAAAAGACCAAATCGCGTCAATTTATTACACATATGCATAATTGTTGCAACATGTATTATTGTACTTTTAACAGAAATTTTATCCAACCATGAACAGCATACTGCAAAGCAAACTCCCGAACGTAGGCACAACCATTTTTACCGTCATGTCAGGGCTTGCCACAGAGTACGGCGCAATCAATCTTTCACAAGGTTTCCCTGATTTTGGCAGCGATGAAGCCCTTTCGGAACTTGTATATACATACATGAAAAAGGGCATGAATCAGTACGCACCCATGCCCGGTATCATGCCCCTGCGCGAGCGAATTGCTGAAAAGACAGAGGCGCTCTATGGCTATCGCCTGAATCCTGACACTGAAATAACGGTTACATCGGGGGCAACAGAGGCTCTTTATGCCGCTATTGCTGCCATTGTCAGGCAGGGAGATGAGGTAATCGTGCCGGAGCCTTGCTACGACAGTTACATACCTGCCATTGAACTCAACGGCGGTACGATTGTACCCGTAGCACTCCCCGCTCCCGATTTTCACATCAACAGAGAAGCGCTGGCAGCAGCCATCTCACCGCGTACACGCGCCCTCATCATCAATACGCCGCACAACCCCACAGGCGCAGTGATGAGTGCAGAAGATATGCAGTGGTTGGAAAATCTGCTAGCAGATACTGACATTTTCCTCATCAGCGATGAGGTTTATGAACACATCATTTTTTCGGGTACACACGAAAGCGCTCTTAAATATCCGCGCTTGGCCGAGCGGAGTTTTGTTATTTCCTCTTTCGGAAAAACTTTTCACGTAACAGGTTGGAAAGTAGGTTATGCCGTAGCGCCTGCACCACTGATGCGCGAGTTCAGAAAAGTGCATCAGTTCCTCACTTTCAGCACGGCAACTCCGCTGCAATATGCCATTGCCGACTACCTGAAACAGCCGGAAAAATATTTGCACGTGCCTGCGTTTTATCAGGAAAAGCGCGATAAGTTCTGCGCATTGATGCAGGAAACCCGTTTCCGATTCACTCCTTCGGAAGGCACCTATTTTCAATTGGCCGACTACTCTGCCATATCAGACGAAGCGGATACGGACTTTGCCGTTCGCCTGACTAAGGAAATCGGCGTAGCGACTGTTCCGGTTTCCGTATTCTACGGGCAGCCCAAACAAGAACACCTGCTGCGCTTTTGTTTTGCCAAAACAGACCAAACCTTGGAAAGGGCGGTGGAAAGACTGGCTAAATTGTAGCCAATAACTGCTTCATCCGGCTAACCGTAGCCTCATCGGCCGTTGCCCAATGCACTATATTTTGCGCATTGGCGGCAGGGTGCGCCTGATACAGATGCGCAAGCGGGCTTTGCTGCGTTATTTTGGCGGAAAAGTGATATTCGGTGGCATTGGTCGCAGCAACCAATGCCTGAATGTTGCTTGTATTAACACCGCTGCCGGGCATGATACGGATGCGATTAACTGCCTGTTGTACCAATCGGGCAATGGTATCCGTACTTTCTATGGCTTTTGCTTTGCCTCCCGAGGTTAGTATGCGCTCAAAGCCAAGCGCTACGGCTGTTTCAAGCGCAGCAAACAGATTGGGCGCTACGTCAAACGCACGATGAAGGGTTACTCCCAACGGTCGGGCAGCGGCAATCAGTGCGGCGTTTTTAACAGGGCAAAGTTCGCCTTGCGAGTTGATTACACCCGTTACGATACCGTCTGCACCTGCTGCCTTGGCGTCTGCCACTTCCTGCAACATCATGGCAAACTCTTCATCGGAATAAGTAAAATCACCACCGCGGGGGCGAACCATCACATATATCGGGATATTGACTGCCTTTTTTGCAGCCATAATAAAAGCCGATGAAGGGGTCAATCCTCCATCGGCCAATGAGGCGCAGAGTTCTAATCGGTCGGCACCGCCACGGGCAGCAGCCACGACTCCCTGCAAATTATCCACACAGACTTCTAACAACCGCATGATTACTGCACACAGTCGCTGCCGTTCCAGCGTGGACGGTTAGAGGGGCACGGCTGAGGAAAGTCATACAGCCAGCGGCGCGCGCGGGGTGTGCCGGGGTTAGTTGCCAATGCAAATTGCAACTTGTTGACTTTCTGCTTGTTGGCATCAAAACCGATAAATTGTCCATGAACAGTAGATGCCGGATTGGTTTCTCCGGGCATGGTTACACCAATAATGCTCTCATTGCCGGCAACCGATTGCTGGTCAATAGAAAGTTCTACTGCATTGCTGCCAATCCGCCCGAACTTAACGGTATAACTGATAGTGCGGGGCTGACCGCCTTCCAAAAAGGTTTCTTCAAAAATCACCTGATTGTTTACGGGTGCCTTGCGCACTACTACCTGTGTGTAGCGTGAAAAATCTTGGTCGGTAGTGCTTTTGAAGCCTACAAAAGGGCCGTTGTCCACCATAATCTGTACAAAGTCAGGCGGAGGCATTTGCACAACATTTTCTTTACAGGCATTATTGAGCAGCCCGACCCATACTAACCCTAAAACAGTGAAAACTTTTTTCGCAGTCATTCTAATTCAAATATTTAATGTTACAAATTTATGCCAAGAGGTTCAACTTAAACGGTTTCTACGACAAAATCAATGTAGTGCAACGGTTGGAGCGCCGCCTCAAAAACAGGTAGTTCACCGAGCTTCACCCGAAAGCTAAGGTGCTGGATTTCAGGATTAGCGGTGTTTTCCTCAAATAGCGGCTGTTGTTTTTGCTTTTTAGCAATGGTCATTACTTCGTTTAGGTGTGCAAAAGGCACTTTAACGGTAACTTTTGCGGTCAAATAACGCTCTTTCAATACTGCCTCATTCAATACGCCCGCGGCTGCGGTTTTGTATGCCTGCACAAGTCCTGCTGCTCCCAATTTCGTGCCACCGTAGTAGCGCACCACTACAACCAACGTATTTTGAACACCCTTTGCCCTGATTTGGTTCTGAATGGGCAAACCTGCTGTGCCCGAAGGCTCACCGTCATCGCTTTGGCGGGTAGTTGCCTTCGGATAGCCTACCGTATAAGCGTAGCAATGATGCGTAGCATCGTAATATTTTTTGCGCAGTTCGGTCAATTTTTGTTTGGCTTCATCTTCCGACTCAACGGGAAAAGCATAGGCAAGAAATCTGCTGCCTTTTTCTTTAAACTGAAATTCGGCAGCGCTTTGCAAAACGTAGTACGTATCGTTCATGGTTTCGGTTGCAGGTAGGATGCATTCCAAAAGTAAGTCCCTTCGGGACGCAACTTGTCGGCAGAAAAAAAGTCGTAGATACCCTCAAAAGTCTTTTGCGAAGGGTTCAAGCTGTTTTCCGTGATGTGAATTTGCCCGGGTTTTAACTCAAAAAACAATTTGTTCGTATCGCTGCTGCCCGAAAGTTCGGTAGAGACGTAGAAATTTTCTTTGTAGCGCTCTGCTTTGCCGCTGATATAACGAGTCTGGCGGTTGCGTTTGGAAATAATCTGAAAAGCAATGTTCCCGCGTTTCAATAGTGCCACTTCCATGATATTTCCCGAGCTGTAATAAAGCCCCTCACGCGGTTTACTTGCGCACGCAGTCATCACAATCAGCAGCCACAGGCAGGCAATGCGCTGCAAAACAGGTAATTTCATAAGCAAATTTACGCCAAAACAGCCGTAAACCGATGGGCTCATGCAACAGATAAATCAAACTTTGCCGCCAAAAATCAGTTGTTTTTGGCATAGCTTTACCGTCAATTTTATCAGGCTTTGGGCATGAAAGCAGTAGTTATCGGTTCGGGGATTGCAGGTATCGGAGCGGCCATTCGCCTGCAATGCATGGGCTTTGAAACGGAAGTATTTGAAGCCAACACCTACACGGGCGGCAAACTGTCGGAAATTGTGCAGGATGGCTACCGCTTTGATGCGGGGCCTTCGCTCTTTACGCTGCCCGAAATGGTAACGGACTTGTTCCGATTGGCAGGCGAACACCCCGACGAACATTTTCCCTACGTTCGCTTAGACGTTATCACACACTACTTTTTTGAAGACGGTACGTTTTTGCGTGCCTTTGCCGACCCGCAACGCTATGCTGCAGAAATTACCGAAAAATTAAACACAGACGGACAAAAAGTATTGCGTTTTTTGGAAAGCAGCCGCGAAAAATACGAGCTCACCGCCGATATTTTCCTGAAAAGTACTCTGCATCGCCTCAATGCATTCACGCGCCCGCAAGCTATCGGCAAAGTGGCAAAAGCCGTTGCGCAAATAGGCAAGTTAGACCTGTTCCGCACCATGAATGCTGCCAACGAAGCCATGTTACAGCATCCCCAATTGGTGCAGTTGTTCAACCGCTATGCCACCTACAACGGCTCTAATCCTTACCAAACGCCTGCCACGCTCAATATCATTCCGCATTTGGAACACGGCATAGGCGCGTTTTTCCCAAAAGGCGGCATGCACGAAATCAGCCAAAGTTTGGTGCGGCTGGCACAGCGCAAAGGGGTAAAGTTTCATCTGCAAAGTCCTGTCAGCCAAATTATTACCAAGCAAAGCAACGGCAAAAAAACGGCAACGGGCATCATCGTAAACGGGCAAACCGTAGAAGCCGATATTGTGGTTTGCAATATGGACGTTACCAATGCCTACCGCCGACTGCTGCCGCAGGAAAAAGCACCCGATAAAATTCTGAGTCAGCCCAAATCAAGCTCGGCACTGATTTTTTACTGGGGCATAGCGCGAAGTTTTCCGCAATTGGATTTGCACAACATTTTTTTCAGCGCCGACTATCGCACGGAGTTCGCCCATATTTTCGAGAAAAAAACCATCGGCAACGACCCGACGGTTTACATCAACATTACAAGCAAATACAAGCCCGATGATGCGCCCGAAGGCTGTGAAAATTGGTTTGTGATGATTAACGTGCCGAACAACAGCGGGCAGGATTGGGACACACTCATTGCACAAGCCCGAAAGGACATTATCGCCAAATTGAGCCGCATGTTGGGTACGGACATTGCACCGCTGATTGCCACCGAAGCCATTTTAGACCCGCGCAGCATCGAGTTGCGCACCTCTTCGGCAATGGGGGCGCTCTACGGCAACAGCAGCAACAACCGCTATGCGGCATTTTTGCGCCACGCCAATTTCTCTAATAAAATCAGCGGTTTGTACTTCTGCGGCGGCAGTGTGCATCCGGGCGGCGGCATTCCGTTGAGCCTTTGTTCGGCAAAAATTGTCGGCGATTTGGTAGCCGAAGACTTTGGCGCGAAATTGTAGGGAATTAATCACATTAGAGCGGATTTTTACCGAAGAGGTTACAAAGGCTAAATTGCGGAGTACGCAAGAAAAATGCTTGGCATAAAACTTTGCGGTAGAAGGTTTACTGCTCAACTGCTTCGTTCATAAAAAAATCCGCGTTCCCAAAAGAAAAAGCCTCTTACCGAATTAAAACCAACCCAACACATGAAATACCTCCTCTTGCTTGCGGGCTTTCTGATAGCAACTTTCACGGCTGCTTTCGCTTCGCCCGTGCTGAAAATGGAAGACCTGAACTATCAGCCCGACGTTCGCACGGTGCAACTGTATCCGCTGACGGGCAACCCGCTGCAAAGCCAACTGCTGCCGCCCGTTGTGCCCAAAGGCGGGCAACTCATCCTGACTTTTGACAAATTGACCAACGAAATAGAACGCTTAGCGGTCAAAATCATCAACTGCAATGCCGATTGGACTATCTCGCAATTGAGCCCCGTTGAATATTTGCAGGGCTACAACGAATTTTTCATCACCGACCGCCAATTGTCGTTCAACACCAAAGTAAACTTTGTTCACTATCGCTTTGAAGTACCGCAGGTGCAGGTTTCGGGCAACTACGTGCTGGTTGTTTACGAAGAAGGCAACGAGCGCAACCTGTTTTTGTCGCGGCGATTTATGGTGTACGAGTCGTCGGTCAGTATCAGCGCATCGGTAAAAAATCCCGTAGGGGTAGAAGAAGCCTTTCGCAACCAACAAGTTGATTTCAGTATCGGCTACGGTTCATTGCAGCAGGCAGGCAACCCGCAACAACAAATACAAGTCATGGTGCGGCAAAATTTCCGTTGGGACAATATGATGCGACAACTGCAACCCACGTTCGTTCGCGACTATGAGCGCATATTGCAGTATGACAATTTTACGGCAGACCGTCAGTTTAAAGGAGGCAATGAGTTTCGCGTATTCAATACAACCAATATGAACACGCGATTGCTGAACGTAGGACAAATTAACCTGCGGCCGCATTTGAACGAAGTTTTCATCATGCCCGACCAAAGCCGCAACGGATGGGCTTACAACCGCATGTTCCCCGACCAAAACGGCCGATTTATGATTGCCACTGTACAAGTCAGCCGCGACCCGGGAACGGAAGCCGACTACGCCGAAGTCGTTTTCACCTTGAAAAGCCATGAATTGCCCGAAGGGAAGGTGTTTATCAGCGGCGGCTTTTCCGATTGGCGGCTCGATGAAGCCTTTGAGATGAAATACTATCCCGCGCAGGAAGTCTATCAGGGCGTTGTATTGCTCAAACAAGGTATTTATGACTACCAATATTCGCTGTTGCGCAAAGACGGCAAACGAGACGATGTTTTTCTGGAAGGCAGCCACGGACAAACTCAAAATAATTACGAAATATTTGTTTATTTCCGCCCGTTCGGCGCACGAACAGATTTTCTGGTAGGTTATAAACTGTTGTAACGATGAAAAAACTCTCGCTTTTTCCTGTTTTACTGCTACTGGCTTTTGCCTGCAAGCCGCCTGTCGGCATGGTTAAAAGATACGACAACAATCCGTCCTCTCCTATCTTGCAGGGAGTAGAAGTTCCGGCAGGCAAACGCTGGATTCACACCAGCGGGATTGTTGCCGCCATCGCCGACAGCAGTGCCGCCCCGGGCAGCCGCCAACGCTTCGGCGATACGTACACGCAGAGCATCAGCATTATGAAGCGTATTGAAGGCATTCTCAAACAAGGCGGCATGACACTGAATGATGTCGTTTTTCTGCGGGTATATGTTGCCCCTGACCCCCAGAAAGGCAATCAACCCGACTACAACGGCTGGTTTGAAGCTTACAAACTGTTTTTCAATAACCCGCAAAATCCTGTAAAAGTAGCTCGTAGCACATTAGGGGTGCAGTCATTAGTAACACCCGATTATCTGATTGAAATTGAGGCGATTGCAGTGGAAAAGTAATCATACGGACTGCCCTTATCACCATTGAGTCAAAAAAAGAGCTGCCCCGCATTTGGGACAGCTCTTTTTAATAGATTCACTTCAAACCTGACCGATTAGTAGCCGGGGTTTTGAGTAAGTTTTGGATTAGCATCAATCTGAGCCTGTGGAATAGGGAACAGGTTGCGGATAGGCTGGCTCGCAGGCTTGTTTGTCCACGCATTGGTAAAGCGGTTGTGGCGAATCAAGTCTGTACGGCGAGTAGCCTCCCAACCTAATTCTGTTGAGCGCTCACGCAGGATTTGTGCACGGAATGTATCGCGGTTAAAACCTGCTACAGAAAGCGGACGAGCAGGGCTGATAGAACGGTTGCGCACCTGATTGACCAAATTGACAGCCTCAGCAGTCGGGCCGTTCAGTTCGTTCAGGGCTTCAGCCTTCATCAGCAGCACATCGGCATAGCGGAAGATGAAGTAGTCGTTACCTGCATCACCGCCATTTTGAGCAGGGTCAATCTGCCATTTCAATACGCGCACACCTGCACCCTCTGAGGCATTTACCAGCGGTACATCGCGAGTGAATATCAGCGGGTTGCCGCTGCGGTCAAAAGCAGGCTGTCCTGTCAAAAAGTTAATGGCACGACCTTCCTGCAAGATGTTGCGACGCACATCGCCGGGTTCGCTAAATTGGTCAATAAACTCGGCGATGGTACAGAAACCGTTCCATGGTGATTGCGGCAACTGGTTGTAGTGGAAGTTCCGCATAGTGAACGTCAGACCTAAACCGCCTTGATTAACGTTGCCAATCAAGAAAATTGCTTCGGGTGAGTTTTCGTTATTGACAGCAAAGTTGTCAAAATAGTTGTTTGCCAAACGGTAAACATTGCTGTTAATTACCGCATCGCAAGCAGCAATACAATCTTGCCAACGCGCTGTTCCTGTATAAACCTGTGCATTCAGGTACATTCTGGCAAGCAGGGTATTGGCAGCACCTTTGGTGGCACGTCCCAAATTAGGGCCGGTTGCAGTAGCAGGCAAATCGGCTACAGCCTCACGCAGTTCTTTCTCGATGAAGTTAAACACTTCCTGACGACTATTGCGGGCAGGAGGATTGGCAGCATCCACCGTAGGTGTAGTTACAATAGGCACTCCGCCGAAGAAATCCATCAATTGGAAGTAGAAATAGGCACGCAGGAATCTTGCTTCTGCATTGAAGGCCTTTTTCAGGTTGTCGTTTACCGAAGAGCGGCTCAGGTTGTCGATAAACACATTGGCACGTGCAACACCTGTATAAGCATCAATCCATGCTCCGTTGAGCATTGGGTGTGTTTTATCCCATGTGTGCGTGTGCAATTGTGCCCAAACACCACCATCACCCCAGTCGCCACCACGCTGAGGTACCATTGTTTCATCAGAGGTATGCTGTGAAATGTTGTAGTAATTCCACAGATATGAACGCAATTGTGCGTATATCGGAATCAGCGTTGATAACGCCTGTGCATCGTTCTGGAAAAACGTTTCAGGCACAATTTGGCTGAATACGTCTTCATCCAGATTCGTACAACCGGAGTAAACCAGCGTGGAACATGCCATCGCTCCGGCCACGAAATACTTTGTTATTTTGCTCTTCATTGTCATATGAACAGAGTTTAGTTTCAATTTACAATTTTTTGTTCAAAAAGGTTGTTTGAACGCATGCTTATTTTTTTTGTTATAGCAGCCACTTTGTCAAGCACTTACAGGGGGCGGCGGCTATTGCAATCTTGTTTAGAAACCTACATTGAGGCCGAACATCACGGTGCGTGCACGAGGATAGTTCGCATAGTCATAGCCGGGGAACGCAGCAGCTACTTCTGGATCTAAACCTGTGTATTTGGTAATCAGGAACAGGTTTTGTCCGGTAGCATATACGCGCAGATTGCTCAACCATTTCACACTGCTGATGTCAAAATTGTAGCCGACAGTAGCATTTTGCAAACGAAGGAATGAACCGTCTTCAATCCAACGGCTGGAATACTTAGGTGTTTCTGTCAGGTTCGTACCGTCATTTAAGGCATCACGCAACATGTTGATATTAGTGAACACGTTGTTTTTCACAGTGTACTCCAATGCAGTGTTGTTAAACACTTCCATTCCTTGTACGCCTTGCAAGAAGAAGCTGAAATCCAGACGCTTATAACGGAAACTGTTGTTGATGCCGTAAGTGAAGCGTGGATTAGGATTGCCTAAAACCTGACGAGGGCCTAAGATTTGTACGCCGTTTTCAATGCGCACCAATGTAGGGCCGTACCATGAGTTGGCAGGCAGCCCCGGCGCAATTACCTGTGTGTTTACACCGGACTGACCGGCACCTGAAGCATTGGCGCGGAAAATAGAGTCTGCGCTACCCGCAAGGCTCACTACTTTGTTTTGTATGTATGCAAAGTTGGCAGAAACATCCCAACGGAAATCACCTTTATCTACGGCAGTGTAGTTAGCTGAAAACTCGATACCCTTGTTTTGTACTTCACCGGCATTACCCAAAATAGTAGGTACTACTGCGGGTTGAGGCACGGCGAACTCCAACAACAGGTCGGTAGTGCGCTTAACGAAGTAGTCGATGCTACCGGTCAGGCGGTTATCCAAGAAGCCGTAATCTACACCTATGTTTAACTGAGAAGTTTCTTCCCATTTCAGGTTCGGGTTGGGGTTCTGTGTCAAAGCCACACCTGTTTGAGGTATGCCACCAATGATGGCGCGCAGTCCCGGGTCGGCGTTGAAGATGGTCAGCGAACGACGATTACCGATTTCCTGACTACCGGTGATACCATAGCTCACGCGCACTTTCAGGTCGGTTATCGCGTCAATGCCTTTCATGAAGTTCTCTTCCACAATACGCCATGCTACTGAAGCTGACGGGAAGTTACCCCACTTGTTATTGGCACCGAAGCGGGAAGAACCATCGCGACGGAAAGTAGCAGTAAACAGATACTTGCCGGCGATGTCATAGTTGGCACGTGCATAGAATGAAATCAGTTTGTTATTTTCTTTGAATGAGAATGGAGGAATACCTGCCAAAACAGTTGAATTACCTGCACCTAAGTTGTTGGCTCCAAATGCGTCAGTGATGAAGTCGCGGCCGGCAGCACCAAAACCTTCACGGTTGAAAATTTGATAGTCATAACCGGCAATAACATTCAGGTTGTGGTTGTCCAGCAGATTTTTCTGATAGCTCAGGTAAGACTCGAAGCGTTCAAAACCAAAATCGTTTTGGCGAATCGCTGCTTCACCGCCAAACGGCAAACCGGCAGGGTTGCTGCGTGGTACATAGACCTTACGGGTAGAAAGGTTGCGGTCTGTACTTACGGCAATGCGGGCTTTCAGTCCTTGAATAATTTCGTAGGTAGCACCCAAGTTGGCAAAAATACGGTTGGTAACTACGTTATCGCTCAACTGAGTAGCCAATGCAACCGGGTTACGAATAGACGGAGAAGGATACTCGAAGAAACTGCCGTCCGGTCTTCTAACGGGGAAAGTAGGGTTCATTTTCATTACGTTGGTAAACAGACCGCCCTCAAAACCACCTGTGGCAGAATAAGGCACCAATTGGTCATTTACCTGAGAACCCATCAGTTGCAGTTCCAGATTGAGTTTGTCATTAATCGCCTTATGGTTTACGTTGATACGACCGGAAACGCGGGTCATACCGGAGTTAATCACCATACCCTCTTGGTTGAAATAGTTCACGGAAGCGCGATACTGTGTTTTGGCTGTACCACCGCCAAAAGAAAGGTCATGGTTATGTACCATTGCCGTACGCAATACTTCGCGCTGCCAATCGGTATCGGCATTGCCTAAGTCGTTGTTCAGGCGGTTAGATTGCACAAACTGACGATACTCAGCCGCATTGAGCAAAGGCAAATATTTAGAAGGCGTATTGAAACCTACGTAAGTATCGTAGTTGAGTGTTCCTCTGCCTTCTTTGCCTTTTTTAGTAGTAATGATGATAACACCGTTAGCACCGCGTGAACCGTAGATAGCAGCCGCAGAAGCATCTTTCAATACATCTATGGATTCAATATCGTTCGGGTTCAACGAGTTCAGCGGGTTACGCGGAGGAGCTGCGCCCAAGTTTGCACCGCCGGGAGTTACCGTTCCGTTATCGATAGGTACACCGTCAATTACGTACAAGGGCAGGTTACTTGCGTTAATGGATGTACCCCCACGGATACGCACGTTAGGGTTAGCACCGGGGTCGCCGTTGGCAGAAGTAATTACTACACCCGCTGCACGGCCTTGTAGTAATTGTTCAGGAGATACAATGGCACCCGGGTTAAAATCCTTAGCCTTTACAGAGGTCATAGAGCCGGTGATATCGCGCTTCTTTTGCTCACCGTAACCAACTACGACAACCTCGCTCAGGGCTTTCACATCAACTGCCAGCTTAACGTCTATATTGTCTTTGCCGGCCACATTTACTTCCTGTGAGATAAAGCCCACATAAGAAAATACCAAAACCGGATTGTCTCCGGAAACATTCAGGCTGAAATTACCTTCTACGTCGGTAATTGTACCCGTATTAGTGCCTTTCAGGGTAACGTTTACGCCGGGTAGCGGGCTACCGTCTTCCTCTGACGTAACCTTACCCTTGACCGTACGGTTCTGCGCATAAAGCATCCCCGCACAAAACATCAGCAAAATTGCCAATGTCATTTTCAGTAAAGAGTTCACTTTCATGTTCATGTGAATTGCTGTTTGTAATTAGATAGAAATTTATCAACCTTTTGCCTGCAAGGCAGCTACAGAACTGCAACATTGCAAGCATAACGGATGCAATAACTTGTACAATTAAAATAATTTGGGAGACAAAAAACTCCTCTTAAAATCAAAAAACGATGACTTTAAAGGAGTTAGCAGGCGTGGCAGTAGAATGAGCAGTAACAGTGGCTGGTTTCCATTTTCATAATAGCGTTAGTTTAAATTACAGGTGATGGCAAATATAACAGAAAAAGAATATGTCAAACAAGTATCAGGTTTTTTTTATCTTTGTCAGTGGAAAGCTAAATTCATTACAAATGCAACCTTGGGAAGATAATTCGGTTGAAATCCTTGAAATTGAAGTGCCGAACGAGAAGTTGGTGGATGCTCATGACCTTGTTGTTTTCAATGATGATGTAAACACGTTCGAGTTTGTGATTCAAACCCTGATAGATGTTTGCAAGCATACGCCGGAACAAGCCGAGCAATGCACACTCATCATTCATTACAAGGGGAAATGCAGCGTGAAAAAAGGCAGTTTTGACGAGTTGCGACCCATGCGCGATGCCATTACGGACAGAGGTATAGGTGCTGCCATTGTGTAAACTATCTGCCTGATGAACTATCCGTCAAAGTTGGTTGAAGATGCAGTTGCCGAAATATCCAAACTGCCCGGTATCGGTAAAAAAACTGCCCTTCGGCTGGCACTCCACCTGCTGAAACAGGAAGAAAAATACAGCACGCAACTGGCAGAAGCCATTGTAAAACTACGCACGCAAACCACCTACTGCCAATCCTGCCATCATATTTCGGAGTCGGCTTTTTGTCATATATGTTCGGACAATCGCCGAGACAGAAGTATTATTTGCGTAGTGGAAGAATCGCCCGACATTTTAGCCATTGAAAATACCGGCCAATATACCGGCCTTTATCACGTATTGGGGGGGATTATTTCTCCGATTGAAGGCATCGGGCCTGCCGATTTACATATTGAATCTCTCGTAAGCCGAATTGCCGCAGGCGAGGTTAAAGAGATTATCCTCGCCATCAGTGCCACCATGGAAGGCGATACCACCGCCTTTTACCTCTCTAAAAGGCTTAAAAATTATGAAGTGAAAATTACGACACTTGCCCGCGGGTTGCCTGTCGGCAGCGAATTGGAATATACCGATGAGGTAACGCTCGGGCGCAGTATTTTGGCTCGCACTACCTACGAAACCTAAGAGAAAATTTGGCTGATTATCGGCTGTTTTTCTAACTTAGCTCTCGTAATTTATTTCAACAAGTTATGCAAAAAACATATCTGCTCACGGCACTGTTACTTTTGGGATGGGCATGCAACAGTCCTACCCAACAAACTACCGACACTGCTTCCGAAAGCGAAACCACAGCCAAAACGGCTACCGATTTTCAGGTTGCGGGCGACTCTATAGCCAACGCCGCACAAAAAGCATTTGTAGGTGCTTTGATGAAGGCTATTAATGAACAAGGAACAGCAGGTGCTGTTTCATTTTGCAATGTTCACGCACTGCCTATTGCCGACTCCTTATCGCAGCACTACAACTGCACCATCCAGCGCATTTCTGACCGCTACCGCAATCCGGCAGACAAGCCCGATGCGACAGACAGCACCGTAATTGCCGATTATCAGGCGCAAAAAACCGCAGGAACGGCACTGGCCGCCCGTTTAGTGGAGCAGGAAAATCAGGTGATTTACTACAAGCCTATCATGGTTGGTATGCCTACCTGCTTGCAATGCCACGGCGACCCTAAAAATGATATTGACGCTGCCACACTGGCCGCCATTCGCGGCAAGTACCCTGCCGATTTGGCCACAGGCTATAAACAGGGCGACCTGCGCGGCGTATGGAAAATTGCTTTCCGCAAATAAACCATGCAACAGCACTTGGCGTTAGCCTGCCCAGTTTTCGCGGTCTAAACTGCGATACTGAATAGCTTCGGCCAAGTGCTCTATTTTAATTTCCTGACTACCGGCCAAGTCAGCAATGGTGCGCGATACCTTTAAAATGCGGTCATAGGCGCGCGCAGAAAGCCCGAGTCGTTCCATTGCTGTTTTGAGTAATGTTTTACCGGGATTACTGATGCTGCATATTTCTTTGACCATCTGCGAAGGCATCATTGCATTGGAATAAATGCCTGCATATTCTTTAAATCGTTCGGTTTGTATGGCCCTTGCTTTCACTACCCTGCTGCGAATTTGTTCGCTGCTTTCAGCGGGACGCGTGCTGGTCATCTGGTCAAAGGATACAGGCGTTACTTCCACATGCAAGTCTATGCGGTCTAACAGTGGGCCGCTGACCTTGTTCAGGTAGCGCTGCACGACCCCGGGGCCGCATACGCAATCTTTTTCAGGGTGGTTGTAGTAACCACACGGACAAGGGTTCATGCTGGCAACCAACATAAAGTTTGCGGGAAAATCAACCGTAACTTTGGCGCGCGAAATAGTTACCCGACGCTCTTCCAAAGGCTGTCGCATTACTTCCAGTACCGTTCGCTTGAACTCGGGTAGTTCGTCCAAGAAAAGTACGCCATTATGAGCCAGTGAAATTTCCCCCGGTTGCGGAATACCGCCACCGCCTACCAGCGCCACATCGCTGATGGTGTGATGAGGTGCGCGAAACGGCCGCTGAGCTATCAAGCCGGCTTGCGCCCCTAACTTGCCTGCTACCGAATGAATTTTTGTTGTTTCTAAGGCTTCTTGCAGGCTCATCATGGGCAAAATAGAGGGTAGCCGTTTGGCAAGCATGGTTTTGCCTGCACCCGGAGGGCCAATCATGATAACATTATGGCCACCTGCCGCGGCTATTTCCAGTGCCCGCTTAATATTTTCCTGCCCCTGCACGTGCGAAAAATCTGCCGTATAGTGGCTTTGCTCGTGAAAGAACAACTCTCTTGTATCTTTCCGCAAAGGCTCAATTCTTTTGTCGCCGTTGATGTGCTCAATGGCATCCAGCAAGGTTTCTACGCCAATCACATCAATATTATTGACGATGGCTGCCTCATGCGCATTTTCTTTGGGGATGATAAGCGTTTTATAGCCCTTTTTGCGCGCCTCAATGGCAATGGGCAAAACCCCTTTAATGGGGCGCAAAAGACCATCGAGCGACAGTTCGCCCATAATCAGGTAACTATCCAAATCATCTGCCCTTAGTTGCTCGGAAGCGCGAAGAATCCCGATGGCAAGTGTCAAATCGTATGCGGAACCTTCTTTGCGGAGGTCGGCAGGTGCCATATTGATGACGACCCGCTGGCGCGGCATCTTATAGCCGAAAAATTTCAGTGCAGACTCTACTCGTTGCGCACTTTCTTTAACGGCACTGTCGGGTAAACCTACCATGACAAAGCCTGTACCTTGCATGATAGTTACCTCAACAGTAATGATGGATGCATCAACGCCGAAAACAGCGCTGCCGAAAGTTTTAGCAACCATATTCTCCCGCTGTTATTTTGCTTCTTTGTTTTGAGTGTTGGTCGCTTTGGGTTTCAGATACACCTCGCTGAAATCGCGATATTGCATCGGGTTATTGGGCAGGTTTTCCACATGCTGCTGCAACAGGCGATAGCATTCGTCATACCACAGTACGATAATCGGAGCATCTTGCATCATGATGGACTCTGCCGCCTGAAAATATTTTGTTTGCTCTTCTATATTGGGGGCAGCAAGTGCTTTTTCGTAGTTTTCGTTAAACTTCGGATTGTAGTAGCGCGGGATATTCGGATAAGTATTTTCTCCTGCTTTGAAAGTGGATTGCTTGCTGTAAAACATCCACAGGAAGTTTTCAGGGCTTGGGAAGTCCGCCACCCATGAAAGGCGAATCATGGCGTAATTGCCCGATAAGCACTTGTCGGTAATATCGGAGTGCGTAACTACGTTCAGGTCAATGTCTATATTAAGCACTTCTTTGAGTTGGCGCTGCACTTCGGTTGCAACCAGCGTATGGCGCTCGCCCTCGGGGTTCAGGTCAAGCGTAATTTTGGGGAAGTTTCTACCCATCGGATAACCGGCCTTGGCGATATAGTAAAGGGCAGAATCTTTGTTGAAGTCGTAACCTTTGATTTTGTGGATGTCATACCAGCGGAACGATGGAGGCGTAAGGCCGTACAAACCTGCTTCATAGCCTTCTCCGTTCAATACTCTGTCCAAAATTTCTTTGCGGTCAATGGCAAACGAGAAGGCTTTGCGCACGTTCACGTTTTTAAATACCGGATGGATATTGAGTAATGAGTAAAATTGGGTCTGGGTTTCCGGTTCTCTTTGCAGCGTGTACTTGCTGATGCCGCCATCGGGGTCTGATTCGGCTTCTTCCAAAATTTCAATGATGTAATCGGTAGGAAGGCGATACATCATGTCCAGATTGCCTTTCTTAAACTCAAAAAATTCCGTGCGTTTTTCCCGTATAAACTGTATGTACACCCCGTCCAATAATGGCAATTGATTGCCGAAACGGTCTTTTCTGTGATAGTTCGGATTGCGTTTGAGGGTGATAGAGTTATTGTCATCAATATTTTTCAGTATGAAAGGCCCCGTACCGACTGCTTTGAACTTCATCTCGTTGCCATATTTTTCGTAGGCCTCGCGCGGGAAAATGAAACCGCCGCTGCGCGCCAGATTGGACAATAACAAAGAGTATGGCCTCTCTAAAAACAACTGAATTGTGTATTTACCAAGAACTTTGATGCCTTCTACTTCAAAGTCGGGCTTTTTCCCTCCGGCAGAGGCATTGTAGTACTCTTTTGCCCCTTTGATGATGCCGTCAAATAAGTGGAACGACTGGTTGTCGGGACTTTGTGTGCACAATTGCGTGAAGCAGTATTTCACATCTTCGGCAGTAAGCTCGCGCCCTTTGCCGCCTTCAAAAGCAGGGTCATCGTGAAAAAATACGCCCTTTTTCAGTTGGAAGGTATATATGGTTTGGGTTGGGTCTATTTCAAAGGTGTCTGCCAATGATTTTACGACCTCCATGTTGGTTTGGTCAAACTTGAAAAGCCCTTCATAGATATGATTAGCTACGCGATAAGAATATACATCAACAATAGCCGGCGGATACAATGTTTTGATATACTCGGTTTCATTGATACGCAAAACGCCGCCATAGAATCGGCCGCCCTTGGCTTCACGAGGGCCGGAAGGTTCTTCCTGCCGCTGTGAAGGGGAGCAGCCGTATAAAGCTATGAATGCTGATACATAAAGAACAAACCTCAACAGGTATGATGCTTTATCCGAGAGCTTATTTCGCATAGTTAATAGTAATTGGTTTGGCATACACACGAATCACTAATATTTGAGAACGGAAACACGGGCAATTTATTACGCTTGCTATATTAAACATAAAAAATCACTGTGCCAACAATAGCAGATGACTCAGAGATTAATTTTTACTGAAACAGGACAATGGTCGGAGTGCATCGCTTCTTGCAAAATATCGCAATCGGCAATGCGAGGCCGAAGTGCGGTATCGGCTACCCAGTAGTCAATTCGCCAACCTAAGTTTTTGGCGCGCGAGTTGGCTCGTGTGCTCCACCATGTGTAGCGATGCGGCTCGTTGTGGAATTGGCGAAACAAATCAACAAAACCGTCATTGAACAGGCAGTCCATCCATGCGCGCTCTTCGGGAAGAAAACCCGAGCTTTTCTTGTTAGACACAGGATTGTGGATATCAATGGGGCGGTGTGCAATGTTGAAATCCCCGCCAATCAACAGGCCGCTTTGGCGCTGCTTCAAATCCTGCAAATAGCCTTTGAAGTCGTCTAACCACTCGTATTTGAACTGCTGCCGCACCTCTCCCGTTGTGCCGGAGGGCATGTAAACATTCAGGATGGAAAAGTCGGGCAAATCAAACTTTATTACTCTTCCTTCTGCATCATACTTCGGATGCCCCATACCGTAGGTAACGGCAACAGGCGCTATTTTGGAAAAAACAGCTACTCCACTGTACCCTTTCTTCTCCGCTTCGTGCCAATACGGGCTGTATCCCATATCGGCAAAAGGGGCTAAATCAACCTGATTGGGGGAGGCTTTTACCTCTTGCAAACACAGAATATCGGGCTGTTCCTTTGCCAGCCATCCAAGAAAATCTTTTTTGATGGCCGAACGAATACCATTGACGTTGTAGGTAATTATCTTCATGGGTTATGCTTCGGGAAATACTTCCTTGCGGAAATATTCAATAATGTGTTGTTTGAGCAGTTCCTCCTGCAATTTTAAGTTGAGGAAGGGCAATTTGGCGGTGGGTTTCCAGTGCGGCCAGCCGTCTTTGTCAGTCCCTTCCAGCTCATAAAATCCGGCATAGCTCAATACTTTGCAAACGGCAATGTGCATCAGGTCTTGTTTTTCTTCTTTACTGAAGTTGCGCACACCCTGCCCCAATTCCTGAATACCAATCAGAAAAAGCACACCGTTGAGGTCAGGCTTTTTGCCGAAGTGAACTTTCAGTCGCTCCAAAAGTTCTTCCCATTCTTGCTTAATGGAAATCTCGTCGGGAATCATGAGGCTTGCTGCTTAAACTCATCCAGATATTCTACCGCGCGGCGCAGGTGCGGAATAACGATGCTGCCGCCCACCAATAAGGCTATGGAAAAAACTTCCTCTATCTCTTCGGGGCTGAGCCCGGCCTCTACGCACTTGCCGATGTGATATTTGATGCAGTCGTCGCAACGGAGCACCATGGAACTTGCCAGTCCAATCATTTCTTTGGTGCGCACGTCCAAACGACCGGGCGCATAGGCATTTGTATCTAAATTGAAAAACCGCTTGATAACCAGATTGTCCGAACTCAAAATGCGCTCGTTCATGCGGCTGCGATATTCGTTGAATTCTTCAATTTTTCCCATGTGAACAATAAATTTACCTTAAAAGTAAGCCAAAGGAACATGTTACTTGCGCAATTGTGGAGTGATTTTATACAATTAGCTTTCCCCAATACTTGCGGAGGCTGTAAATCTGCCCTGTTGGCCGATGAAGACATGGTTTGCACAAGTTGTCGGCTTAATTTCCCTTTAACACATTTTCATCAAATGCCTGCCAATAACCCGATGTTTGACAAATTCAAAGGGCGGCTGCCGATTGTTCATGCGTCTGCTTTTATGCACTTTTCAGATGACGGCATTGTGCAATCACTCGCGCATGAGGTCAAATACAAAGGAGCTTGCGAATTAGGCGTTCAATTGGGCAGATGGTACGGATACCACCTGTCGGCAACCGATATAGGCCATCGGTTTGACTGCCTTGTACCTGTTCCGTTGCACCGCGAGCGGCAAAAACGACGCGGATATAATCAGTCGGCATGTTTTGCCCGAGGCATTAGCGAAATTACAGGGATTCCGCTGCGCGAGGACTTGGTTTTTCGCAGCAAAGCGACCCTGTCGCAGGTGCGAATGGAACGCGAGCAGCGCGTGGCCAATACCGCCGATGCCTTTCGGTTGTTTGCCGATGCTTCAACCCAAAACCTCAAAATCCTTATTGTGGACGATGTAGTTACCACAGGTGCAACCATAGAGGCTTGCGCTGCGCCGCTCATCAAAGGTGGCTGCGAGACAATCGGCGTGCTGGCATTGGCAAACGTATAATTTCTCAAACGGTTGCGCCAATTATGCAAAATCGCAACTTGTTTGCCAAAAATGTTTTATATAAATTATTGAAAAACAGCTATTTAAAACCCAACAGGTTTCTAAAACTTGTCGGGTCTGTGTATAAAACACATTCAGGGGCTTCAACTATGCAAGCGAAGATTCCCGCCAAAATTTAGATAACGGCATTTTAAACACTTACGATAGCTCAATGATATTTTCAGGCGCAAGACTTGGGTAGCAGCGCATCGCCAGATAGACCTGTGCGGTAACTTTTACGTCGCTGCGGCAATAGGCAGCGATGCGCTCATAATCGCCGTCGCGGTAGAATACGTCGTGTACCATGCTGCCGTCTATGTTGTCTTTGCCCGTAGGGATGCCAAAAAGAGTTGCCAGCAATTTGAGCGAAGTCAAATAGCGTTTGTCGCCGTATTGCCACATTTCCATCGTATCCAAATGCACAATTTCCCACGGCTTTTGGTCGGCAATGTTGAGGATGGCAGGCGGCATGATGCGGTTAATCAACATGCGGCGGCACAGGTAAGGATAGTCAAAATGTTTGCCGTTGTGTGCCACAAGCCGCGTGCGCTTGTTGAAGCGGTTTTCCAGCAGGTATTTGAAATCGTGCAACAGTTGCGCCTCATCGGTGCCCGAAAAGGACTTGACGCGGAGGCTCAACTGTTGTTCATCGTTGAGGTAAAAATAGCCCGCCGCAATGCAAATAATTTTCCCGAACTCTGCCGAAAGTGCAGCCCGTTGTTTGTAAAGAATGTCGGGGTTTTGCTGTGGGTCTAAACGGTTCGCCCGCTTTGTCCAAAGTGCCTGCATCGCTTCGTCTAACAAGTCCAAGTCGGGTTGTACCGAAACGGTTTCAATGTCTATGAACAGCAGGTTTTTCAGTTCGCGGAAAATCTGCGCCGGAGTAAGCGGATTCATATGATAGGCGATGTTGGAAATTTGCGGCTTAATCTACTGAAAAAAATCCGCGTTCCGCAAAAGCCGACAGGCATTAATGATGCAGAATACCTTTCAGTTCCAACTGCGGAATGTACACCAAATTTTCACTGATGATACTTTCCGGTACGAAAATGAATTTCTTATCGTAAATCTGCCCGTTTACGTAGTAGCTCACCCAGTATTCGTTGAACAGGTGAAAAACCGAAGGGTCTATGAGTTCAATTTGCATGTGCTGCCCTGCCGCAATTGTTCCCAAATACTGCCGCAATACAGAGGTGCGCTGCTGCTCCTGTTTTTGCTCTTTTTCGCTGTATCCTTTGGACACAACCATTACATTGTCTATGTCAAACGCATTCGTATTCAGCAGATAAACCGCCCACTCGGGCGTTTCTGCTGTTGCATCTTTGCAGGCAACCGCTACGCGAATTCCTTCTACGGTTGGGAATACAATATCTTTTTTCATAGTTTGACAAAAATAAATGATTAGCCCGATATGCAAAACAGCATCTACGCACTTGGCATGATGTCCGGAACGTCCTTAGACGGTCTTGATTTGGCATTGGTTGAATTTTGGCAGGATGCCCGATGGCATTTTCGCCTGCACGCAGCAACTACCGTTCCTTACAGCGATGAATGGAAAGCCGTTTTGAGCGATTTGGAAAACCGTTCTGCCTTTGACTATGCCCGTGCCGATATGGAACTGGGGCACTATTTCGGCGAACAGGCGCGACAATTCATTGCGGCGCAAGCTGTTCAACCGCTGTTCATCGCTTCGCACGGGCACACGATTTTCCACCAGCCACCCATTCGGCTGACCACGCAAATAGGGCATGGGGCGGCACTGTCGGCTGCCTCGGGCTACCCCGTCATTTGCGACTTCCGCACGCTGGATGTTGCTTTGGGCGGGCAGGGTGCGCCGCTCGTCCCCATCGGCGACCGCCTGCTCTTCGCCGATTATGATTTCTGCGTCAATCTGGGCGGCATCTCCAACTTTTCGGTAGAACATCAAGGCAAACGCATTTCCTACGATGTGGCATTTACAAACATGTTGTTTAATTATCTGACAAAAAAGTTGGGACTTGACTACGACAAGGGCGGCGAAACAGCCCGCCGCGGCAACTGTCTGCCCGACTTACTGGCGCAATTCAATGCAGACCCGTATTTGCAGCAACCTTTCCCCAAATCGCTGGGCAAGGAAACTTTTATTTCGTACTACGTGCCGCTGATAGAAGCAAGCGGCGCTTCCGTCCCTGATTTGCTTTGTACGGCAGTGCATTATTCAGTCTTCCAATTGGCTGAAAATATTCGGCAGTTCAACCGCGTCAAGCCGAAAGTATTGCTCACGGGCGGTGGAGCTTTCAATACTTTTTTTGTGGAACTGCTGCAAAAGCAACTGCCCGAAGCGGAAATCGTTATCCCCGATGCAGATATTATTGCTTTCAAAGAGGCCATTGTCTTTGCCTTTTTGGGTGTGCTGCGCTACTTGGGACAACCCAATTGCTTGGCTTCGGTTACGGGCGCAACAGCAGACAATTGCGGCGGTGCTGTCTGGGGAAAGTTGTAGGTGAAGGCGGATATGTGGCTGGTAACGCGGGTTTGTTACACTCTTTGTGTTCTCTGTGGTAAATATTTGTGCCCTTTGCGGTAAACAATAAACCGTAATATACGCGGAGTCTCAAATGCAAAGAACACAGAGTAGCATTGAAAAAGAACTACAAAAAAGCACAAGTGGTTTGCAAAAAAATATTTTGTGTGTAAATCCATGAAAACAGCTATTTAAAGAGGCTGTCCAAAAAGTCTGGATAGCCTCTAATTAATTGATTATCTTTGCTTTGCAAGCAGTATATAAGTGCATGGGCAAAGTAGTCTTTAAGCAGCGACCGGGCA